>LSNW01000009.1 GCA_001566965.1 Methylothermaceae bacteria B42
GGCGGCCGGCGTTACTGGCTCGGCTCCCCGCGACTGGCGCGGGAGCGGGTGGCGCACTGGCCCGAGGGCCTGACATTGCCGCCCCAAGCCGAGGTCGGTACCGTCGTCGCTTTGGGTCAGGACGCCCGGCTGCTGGGACTGATCGTCCTCAGCGATACGCCCCGCCCGGAAGCCAAGGCCACGGTCGCGGCGCTGCGTCGTCTCGGCATCCGCTGCGCCATGCTCACCGGCGATCACCGCCGCGTCGCCGAACGCATCGCCCAGGATCTCGGGATCGAGGAAGTCCACGCCGAACTGCTGCCCGAGGACAAGGTGCGCGTCGTCGAAGCCCTGGCCCGGGAATACCGGGCGGTCGCCATGGTCGGCGACGGCATCAACGACGCCCCGGCCCTGGCGCGGGCGGATGTCGGCATCGCCCTGGGCGCCATCGGTTCCGACGCCGCCATCGAAGCGGCCGACATCGCCCTCATGAGCGACGATCTGCGTCACCTCCCCTGGCTGGTGCGCCACGCCCGCCGTACATTGTGGATCGTGCGGGAAAACATCACCTTCGCCCTCGGGGTCAAGGCCGTTTTCGTGGTGCTCGCGCTTCTGGGGCAGGCGACCCTGTGGATGGCGGTGGCCGCGGACATGGGGGCGTCGCTGCTGGTGGTGGCCAACGGCTTGCGGCTGCTGCGAATAAAATGAATTATTATATTTCCCCGGGATTTGGAAACCGGCCCGGGCGAAATAAGCAAGCGGGGTTGCTCAGAGAGTTCAAAAATTCCACTAGATCGGCCTTTTCCTGCTCAGTCAAATGCAAAGGGTAGATTGCCGGATCCAAAAACGGGTTTTTCTCGCCGCCCTGATTGTAATATTCCACCACGTCTTCCAGCGTCTTCTGACTGCCATCATGCATGTAAGGACCAGTCAGACTGATGTTACGCAGGGTGGGAGTGCGAAACTTACCAATATCAGCAACCTCTCCAGTGACCAGGAAACGACCCAACTCGGAACGTTCCCGTTCATTATATACAGCCGCAGGATCGGTTTGATTTCCTGCTGTCGCCTGTTTGTAAGCACTGACAAATTGAGTAAATTTGCCCTTGAGCCGCTCGAACCCCACGCCCAAATTATAAAACCGGTTGTCAGTAAAAAGAGAGTGATTCAGACCAATTTCATGGCAATTGGCACAATTTCCTTTACGGCGGAAAATCCTCAAGCCGCGTTGGGCGCTCTCAGATAGCGCGGTCTCATCTCCCCCATACAGAAAACGGTCGAAAGGCGTATTGCCACAGACCAAGGTTCTTTCATAGCTGGCTATCGCTTTGCCGATATGTTCAGGTTGGGCTTTTTCAGGCGCTTCACCAAAAGCGGACTGAAATAGACGACGGTAATCAGGGTCATTTCGCAGTAATGCCAAAATGGGTTGAGTGTTTTTCAAGCCATGCTCGATGGGGTTGGTCAAGGGACCAAGGGCCTGGGTTTCCAGGCTATCGGCCCGACCATCATGGAATAGCGATGTGTAAAATGCGGCGTTTAATACCGTTGGTGCATTGCGCGGACCCACTTGCCCTCTTATTCCCACCGCCGTAGGCCGGCCGTCGGTAAAAGCACGCTCTGGTTGATGACAACTGGCGCAACTGACGGTGCCATCGGCGCTCAATCGCTTGTCGAAAAATAGCTGTTTGCCCAGCTCTATTTTAGCCGCGGACTGGGGATTATCTGCCGGGACAGTAACTTCCGGAAGTCCTAATGGCGCTGCCATCAGGGTCATTGGTCCAAACAATATTATCCATCCAATGAAGGCTTTAATCATCTGAACTCCTTTACAAAAATAGAAACGCCCGGCCAAAACCAGGCGTTTTGCATTGGAAAAGACTATCAATCCACGCGCGGCATGCTGTGGACATCCAGAATATAAGGTTGCCTTAAAGGAAGCTTGTCGTCGGGTTGCTGCATGTAGATGACTTTGCCATAGGTTTCATTAATGGCCGGCAATAACTTGGCGGCTTCTTCCGGGGTCAAATCCGGGAAGGTTGCTTTTGCCAAAGGCACTTCCACCTTATGATAGTGCCAATATTGCTTTTCTTCCTCCGGCAATTGCTCAAACATCGCGGTTGGAATAATGTACTCAAAGCCAATGGGCTTGTCTTGATCCTTCATTCCATTATGGAACATCAAGCAAACGAAAGTGCCATCGTTGTAACCCTTACAATGATGATGCACCACATGATGAAGTTTGCGGGGGTCCGCCTCCCCACCGGGTAAATGACGAACTGCTTGTATGTGCAGATCGTTAAATCCCAAATGATTGGGATATTCCTTTTGCCTGGGATTAAAGGTCTTGTTGTAGGGACGGATGGGATGATAAGCCACCGTCCTCGATTGCTGTAGCTCGGCGGCAGCTTTTGCCAGATCATCATCACCACGTGGTTGGTTAGTGGAGCAGGCAACCCCTGACAGCATCATCACAACACTGATTACCGTTAATTTAATTGTATTTTTCATAGCCGTACCTCTGGACATTTCGTTTTTTATAGAGATCTCCGTTATCACATAAACGGATATGCATATTCTATTTTGTTTTATGTGTATAAGGAAAGATTAGTTTGGAATAATTCGCTTCGTTTATATTCCATTTGGCATATTTACCTGTAACGCCTAAGGCTGTCTTGCTTGCACCATGACAAGCGCGTAGGCTATGGGTGAAATAGACTGACCGAAGGTGGTAAATGAAACACTGGCGGTTTTCCTTTTTTTTAATCCTGGTTTTTCTGTCGGCGATGCCCGTTTGGGCAGAAAGCGAAGGAAAAATAATCCAGCTCGAGATAGAAGGCCCCATTGGACCGGCAACCACGGATTACGTCAAACGCGGCTTTGATCACGCCATCGAGTCCTCGGCCCGCTTAATCATTCTACGGCTTGATACGCCAGGCGGCCTGGATTTGGCCATGCGCGACATCATTAAACAAATCATTGCCTCGCCGATACCGGTTGTCGCTTACGTCGCCCCCAGTGGGGCGCGGGCCGCCAGTGCGGGTACTTATATTCTTTATGCCGCTCACATCGCCGCCATGGCCCCTGCCACCAGCGTGGGTGCTGCCACGCCGGTACAAATCGCAGGGCCCGGCCCTTCGCCCCCCAAAACACCCGGCAGTGACGATAACAAGCAGGATAAAGAAAAATCCAAACCCAAGGGCGGGGCAATGCAGCGGAAAATGATTAATGATGCGGTCGCCTATATTAAAGGCTTGGCGAAAATGCGCGGCCGCAATGCCGAATGGGCGGAAAAAGCGGTGCGCGAAGCCGCCACCCTCACTGCTGAAGAGGCCTTGGAAAAAAATGTGATCGACCTGATCGCTACCGATATTGGCGATCTGCTCAAAAAACTCAATGGCCGCAAAGTAACTGTTTTGGGGCAAGAGATCGAGCTTAAAACCCAAGGCCTGGTGCTGGAGCGGTTGGAACCGGACTGGCGCAGCCGGTTGCTGGCGGTGCTTACCAATCCCAATATTGCCTATATCTTGATGCTGCTTGGAATTTACGGATTGATTTTCGAGTTTTCCAACCCAGGCGCCGTGGTGCCGGGGGTATTGGGCGGGATTTGCCTACTGCTGGCGCTGTTTGCCTTTCAAGTGCTGCCCATCAATTATGCAGGCCTGGCGCTCATTTTGTTGGGGCTGTCGCTCATGGTGGCCGAAGCCTTTGTCCCCAGTTTTGGCATTTTGGGCATCGGCGGCGTGGTCGCTTTCACATTGGGTTCCATTATGCTCACCGATACCTCTGTACCCGGCTTTGGCATCCATTTGGAGCTGATTCTCGCCTTCGCCGCTACTTCCGCCTTGCTTTTCATCATGGGCCTGGGGATGGTGATCAAGGCCCGGCATAATCCAGTGGTCACCGGCAAGGAAGAATTACTCAATCAAACCGCCGAAGCATTAGAGGACTTCGAAGCCGAAGGCTGGGTACGGCTCCACAGCGAACGATGGCGCGCTATCACCGACCGTCCCGTTCGCAAGGGAGACCTGCTCAAAGTTACCGGGATTGATGGATTAACGCTTTACGTCACACCACATCGGGAGGAAAACCCATGAACGCGCTAATTGTCGTCGTCATTTTATTGTTGATGTTTCTGCTCAGCGCTATCCGTATTCTGTGGGAATACGAGCGGGGCGTGATTTTTTTGTTAGGGAGGTTTTACAAGGTTAAAGGGCCGGGGCTGATCATTGTCATCCCCTTTATCCAAAGGATGGTGCGGGTGGATATGCGCACCGTGGTGATGGACGTGCCCCGCCAGGATGTGATTTCCAGGGATAACGTTTCCGTGCGGGTGGATGCCGTGGTTTATTTCCGGGTCATCGATCCCGCCAAGGCGATTATCCAGGTAGAGAATTTTTATGAGGCCACCAGCCAGCTCGCCCAAACCACCTTGCGCTCGGTATTGGGGCAGCACGAACTGGATGAAATGTTGGCCGAGCGGGAAAAGCTCAATACCGACATTCAGGCTATCCTAGACACCCAAACCGACGCCTGGGGCATTAAGGTGGCCAACGTGGAAATCAAGCGGGTGGATCTGGACGAGAGCATGATCCGCGCCATCGCCCGCCAGGCGGAAGCCGAACGGGAACGCCGCGCCAAAGTCATCCACGCCGAAGGGGAAATGCAAGCGGCGGAAAAACTCCAGGTGGCCGCTCATACCTTGTCCAAGGAACGCCAAGCTATCTTGTTGCGTTACATGCAAACCTTGATTGAAATTGCCGGGGACCGCTCCAGCACGATCGTTTTCCCCTTACCCATGGAGATGCTCAATTTGGTGCAGAAAGCCCAGGAAAAGACTGATACATGATTGCTGTGATCCAGCGGGTCAACCAGGCCTGCGTTACGGTTGCCGGGGAGACTGTGGGGAAAATCGGCCGTGGCATTTTGGTTTTGGCGGCGGTAGAAAAAGGTGACACCCAAGCCCAGGTGCAACGCATGGCCCAGCGGCTGCTGAGCTACCGGATTTTCCCTGATGAAGCAGACAAAATGAACCTCAGTGTCAGGGATATTGACGGTGAACTGCTACTGGTATCCCAATTCACCCTCGCCGCCGATACCCGCAAAGGCACCCGGCCCAGCTTCACCCCCGCCGCTGATCCGGAAACCGGCAGACGACTCTTCGAGGCACTGGTAGATGAGATTTGTCAACAATATCCCAGAATTCAGACAGGCCGCTTTGGCGCGAACATGCAAGTCAGTCTTGTCAATGATGGGCCGGTGACATTTATCATTAGGGCCTCCTCCGGGCAGGAGTAAGCAGCAGCGCTAATAATCCTAATGTGCGCTCAAGGGCACCCTGATTTTGCAGCAAGAATTGCTGTCCGCGCCGCCCTATCTGCTGCCGTGTTTCTGCGATGCCCAGCAGCCGGCTGATTTCCCGGGTAAGCGAATCCACACCGTCCACTCTTATGCCGCCACCTGCCTGTTCCAGTCCCTGTGCAACCTCTGGCGCATTGGTCATGTATGGGCCAAACAATACCGGCACGCCAGCTCTGGCCGGTTCTAAAACGTTATGCCCACCCGCCGGCACCAAGCTTCCACCGACGAAGGCGATATCCGCCAATGAATAAAATAATTTCAATTCTCCCAAGGTGTCCAGCAGAAAAATATCCTCGTCTCCCCGACAATCTTTTTGGCTTCGAAGCGCCAGGGTGAATCCAGCCTTCTGACAAAGCTGAACCACGGAAGCTATCCGATCCGGATGACGCGGCGCCAGGATTAACAGTAAATTTGGGCAGGTTTTCCGTAATTTTTGGTAGGCCTTTACCAAAGCCACCTCTTCCCCTTCGTGGGTGCTGGCGCCTATTAAAATTAAGCGCTCCGGCCAATATTTTGTTCTGAAAGCCGCCGCTTCTTCCGCCAGTTTCACGGGCCATTCAACGTCGAACTTGAGATTGCCGGTCACGGTAATTTTTTCAGGCGCCGCCCCCAGGGCCTGAAACCTTCGGGCATCTTGCCGGGTTTGTACGGCCAGATGATGAAAACAGGCCAATGTCTCCCGTATTAATCCTGGGACTTTCTGGTATCCCCGATATGAGCGGGGCGACATCCGCCCATTGACCAGAATCAGGGGAATTTTCCTTCCCCGGCAGGCAAGATACAAGTTAGGCCACAGTTCTGTTTCCATAATCATGGCCAGCATTGGCTGAAAGTGAGTCAAAAACCGATGGACAGGACCAGGCAGATCATAGGGGAGATAAACGTGGCACACGCTTTCTCCAAACATCGAACGTACGCGGCTGGAACCGGTCGGCGTCGTGGTGGTGATCACTATTTGATATTGTGGATAGCGGTTTTGCAGGGCATGAACCAAGGGAAGCGCGGCTTCCACCTCCCCCACGGAAACCGCATGCAGCCATAAGGCATATGTTGATTTTGGAATATTTGAACGACTTGAATACCATCCAAGACGCTCGTTCCAACGCCTTCGATATTCGGGTATCTTCCGGCTTCGCCACAACAGACGGGCGAAAACAAAAGGCAGGGCAATATAAAGAAGCGCGGTATAAACAACGCGCATTATTGAGAATGGTGGCGGGCCTTGACAGACCCGCCACGCTATTGGGTTGGATTATTCTGGACGGACAATGACTTTGACGGTCGCGGTCACATCGGGATGTAATTGCAATTCAACATCGAATTCACCGGTATGACGCAATGGCCCTTCCGGCAACCGGACTTCCTGACGGGAAACCTCCACACCCGCAGCGGTAATCGCTTCGGCAAGATTCTGGGTGCCCACGGAACCGTAAAGCTTGCCCTCTGGTCCTGCTTTTTGCACGATTTCCACTTCCAAGCTTTCCAGCTTCTCGGCTCGTGACTTGGCTTCAGCCAAGGACTGCGCCGCCTTTTTCTCCAATTCCGCGCGCCGTTTTTCGAACTCGGCGATACGCTCAGGCGTCGCCCGGGCGGCCTTACCTTGTGGAATCAAGTAGTTGCGTGCATAACCATTTTTTACATTGACCCGGCTACCCAGATCACCCAAATTGGCGATTTTTTCCAATAATATGACTTCCATCGTTACTTCACCTCAAAAGTTGAATTTGTTAAGCCAACACAAACCTGGCGCGCCAGTCCACCCACGCATCCGCCAAACCGACCACGGCAATTGGCAAAAAGATGTGGGGAATAAAAAACATCAAAACATACATACCAATCAATAACGCCCGCTGCCCCCGGGAAACAAAGATGGCGTGCAAAATGGCAGTCCCCGCCACCACGTAAGGAATGGCCAACACGATAAGCGTGTTGTTGACCGTATCGGAAAATTTGCCTTGCACGAGGAAAGCCAATACCACAAAAGCTACCGTGATATAGACTAAGGGGCGGTGCAGCTTCAACCGCAAAAATTCCTCACGAAACCCGCCAGGATTGAAGAGTTGGGACTGCCACCAACGGGCCAGCAATATGCTCAACGCCAAACTGGATACCATTCCCGCCGCCATCACGCCAGTCAGATAACGGGCAATGAGGGTAAGTTGGGCTTCCATCTTGGCTGGATCCATTGCCATCCCTGCATTTTCCCATAGTGGTTTGAGTACCAGCTCCAGGCGCTGATACCAAAAGGCAGTCGGGTCTGGATGCAGAACGAAAAAAAGCAATGTTCCGATAACACCGGCGATGGTGGCAACTTCAAGCGTCAATCCAAGATCCCGGCTTTGCCGGAGCACCAGAGCAATCCCCCAAGTGGGCAACCACAACATCAAGCCATACATGGCCGGCAACATGAAGTTACCCAGTACCGTCGCTCCCAGCAGACCCGCCGCCAGCGTGCTGGCTACCAAGGTATTCAGCCCTTCCCGGAATCCCATGCGCAATGTTACCAAGGCGACTGCCGCCGCTGCCACCAGGCTCAGGGGCGGCAGTATTAACGACAGTAACAGCGTGGTAGCGGCAACGGCAATGGCCGCCATGCGGCCACGCATAATGATTTCGCCCAGAAAGCGCATGGAAGGATGGTTGAAACCGGCGTTATTTGTGGGCGTCGCAGTAGGGCAACAGGGCAAGATACCGCGCCCGCTTGATCGCCGTTGCCAATTGCCGCTGGTATTTCGCGCTGGTGCCAGTGATCCGGCTTGGGACGATCTTTCCGGTTTCGGTAATAAAGTCCTGCAACAAGGCAAGGTCTTTATAATCGATTTCTTTAATGCCTTCTTCCGTGAACCGGCAATATTTGCGTCTTCTGAATTGTTGACGTGCCATTTAACTACCTCTTTACGTTGAATTATTCTTGCGGAACGGATTCGTCGCCGCCTTCGGAAACCGGCTCATCCACAGCGATTTCCTCAGGAATGTCTTCGGCGTTGTCCACGGCTTCTTTTGGCGCGGCAACCGGCTCCGGCCTACGCTCTGACTCCATCGCCTTAGCCATGGGCGATGGCTCGGTTACCGCTTCATCGCGGCGGATGAACAAATCACGTAAAATGGCGTCATTGAAGCGGAAGTGGCTTTGCAATTCGTCAATGGTTTTTTGATCGCACTCAATATTCATCAGAATATAGTGCGCTTTATGCAACTTCTGAATGGAATAGGCCAGCTGCCGGCGCCCCCAATCTTCCAAGCGGTGAATTTTACCGCCATCATTTTCAATCATGCTCCGGTAGCGCTCCAGCATCGCAGGCACTTGCGGGCTTTGGTCCGGGTGCACCAGAAATACAACTTCGTAATGTCTCATAAGTTAAGCTCCTTACGGTTGATTAACAGCTTTCTGCTTCACGCAGTAAAGCAAGGAGCGAATATAATATTCGCCATGAAACTGCATATTTTAGCCTAATCAATCAGTTAAAGCTATCATCTTGCAGGTTGCAGTCTCTCAGAAGAGTAAGGATAATCGAAATCTATCACCCTCGGTCCCAGGAGGTGTTCCATGGCCGAATATATCGTACTTTGCCGTTTCAGCTCCGAAACCCTGTATTCTTTCAGTGACCTTGGCCGCCGTCTTGAGGCCAAAATGCAAGCTCTGGCACCTGAAGTCAGCATTCGTGCAGGTTACGCTCTGCTAGGTCCCTACGATATGTTGTACTTCATAGATGCTCCGGATCATTCCGCCGCTATCCAAGCCGCCATGGTCATGCGCTCACTTGGCCACCAACACACCGAAGTATGGCCCGTGGTAAAAGCCGTCGACTTTATGCCGCTTGCCGATCGTTTTTTCGAACAATGCCGCCAGTACGATCAGCAGATAGACGTGGCTCTGGAAGAAAGTTTTCCCGCTAGCGACCCGCCTGCCTGGACGGGCTGCACTTTGACTTAACACTTTATAAAGGTAAACGCCATGGCCGAATATCAAGTTGCCAAAACCAAGGACCTTTCCCCTGGAGAAATGAAACAAGTCCAAGCAGGCCGCACTGCTATACTCCTAGTTCGTTCAAATGAGGGTTTTCATGCTTTGGGCGCCCTTTGCAGCCATTATGAGGCCCCCTTGGCAGCCGGCGCTTTATGTGATGATCGCGTCATCTGCCCCTGGCATCATGCCTGTTTCAGCATTCGCACGGGAAAACTGCTGGAACCGCCTGGCCTGGATGGCATACCTGTCTACCCAGTGCGGGTCGAAAATGATGAAATCTGGGTCACCATTCCGGAAGAACAGAGCGTTGCTTCTCCCCCTCGCCGCCAGCCTGGCGATGACAGGGTTTGCGTGGTAGCGGGAGGCGGTTGCGCCGGCGCTTATGCTGTGGAATCTCTACGCGACCAAGGATTCGGTGGACGTATTGTTTGGGCTGCGGGCACACAAGAGTTCCCCCCTATTGACCGCCCATTATTGAGTAAAGGCTATCTCAGCGGAGAAGCTTCCGAGGCTTGGCTGCCTCTGCGCACAGAAGATTTTTACCTGGAGAGGGAAATCGAGGTAATTCGCGAGCAGGTAAATCAATTGGATGCCAATCACAAAACCGTCACCCTAGATGGTGGCGAGGTCATCCAATATGACAGCGCCATCCTCGCCACTGGCGCGGTCGCGCGCCACTTGCCCATCCCCGGTATTGAGCTGGCAGGAATTTTCTCTTTGCATACCCTACCTGAAGCGCAAAAACTGTCTGAAGCAGCGCAATCGGCTAAACAGGCTGTTATCATTGGCGCTGGTTTCATTGGCATGGAGGTGACTCAAAGTTTGCTTAAACAAGGGCTGAAAGTAACCGTCATTGCCCCGGAAACCATCCCATTCGAGCGCATTCTAGGGACTGAGATTGGCGCCATGCTCTGTCAGCTACACCAGGAACACGGGGTTGATTTTCGCTTAGGCCGCACGGTTCAAGCCTTTACAGGACAAGACCATGTTCAAAAAGTGGTTCTGGACGACGGAAGTCAGATCAATGTGGATTTAGTCGTCATCGGCGTGGGCGTTCAACCCGCCACGGATTTTGTCAGCGGGGTAAACAAAGCCAAAGATGGAAGCATCATTGTGGACGATTCGCTAAAGGCGGCCGACAATCTTTACGCCGCAGGAGATTTAGCACGCTTTCCCGACTGGCGCACGGGTGATACGATCCGCATCGAACACTGGCGGGTTGCCGCTCAACACGGGCGGATTGCTGGCAGCAATGCCGCTGGAAGCAATCAATCGTACCGCGGCGTACCCTATTTTTGGACTCGCCAATATGGAATCACATTGCACTATCTTGGCCATGCTCAACAATGGGACGAGATCCAAACCAATGGCAATGTTAATGAACATGACTTCATTGCCTATTTCTTAAAGGGGGGTAAAGTCCATGCGGTTGCTGGTATGGAAAGGGAAAAGGAGCTAGCTTTATTGGAGGAAAAGATGCGGCGCGAGGGGTTGCTCTCTTTAGAGAAACTGGCCTAATAAACGTTTTTTCAATTTTATGCGCTATTGACGGCAACTCCCGATAAAGATTTCCACATCAGTCTGCGCGTGAACTCGGTAGCTTTTGCCGTAGGGTGCCAAAAATGATTGGCCTCGATGAAAAGTCAAAGTTTTGGTTTCAGTGGTCAATTCTAAACTGCCCTGCAACACAATCGCCAAATGAAAAAAGGATGTCTCCATTTCAAATGTTCCACCGGCTGGCAACGGCAAACGGCGCAAGACAAATTCTTCTACTGGCACGGGGTAGCTATCAAGGCCGCTCCTAGTGACAGGAAGCATCTTTTCAGGCGCTTCTGCGGTAAATTTAACAATCTCCAATAATGCCGGGACATCCACATGCTTTTTGGTCAAGCCGCCGCGGACGACGTTATTGGAATTGGCCATAATCTCGACGCCCACACCGCCCAGGTAGGTATGTAGCACACCTGAAGGTAAAAATATGGCTTCACCGGGCTGGAGGCAAAAGTAATTAAGCAGATAAAACGAAAACAACCCGCGATCCTTGCGGCCGGCCGACGAATAAAGTTCATCTGCCTTGAGGAGCCAATACTCCAACCTGGATTTTGGAAATTCACCTTGTTGACGCAAACGATTAATTAAGGGCGATAGATATTCATTCACCTCTTCTTGAGGCATTGTCATGAGATGAGAATAAAAAGATTTCAAGCCTTCTTCGGTGGGTTGAAATGCTTCCCGCAACCCCTTCCACTCCGGAATCGATTCCAGTACCTTCGTAATTTCCTCCAGCGGACGAAAACCACGCAGTACATAAAAGGGGGTCAAAGCGCAGAGCAATTCGGGTTTATGACTAAGATCACGATAATTCCGGCGCGGAGAATCAAGGGGAATACCAAGACGATTTTCCTGCTCAAACCCTATTTGAGCTTGTTTCTTGTCAGGATGAACCTGGATTGACAAAGGCTGACGGGCAGCCAGAATTTTCATTAAAAAGGGAAGTTCTCCTGAAAATTGTTTTGCAATGCTCGGGCCTAACAAATTTTCAGGTTGCCGCGCTAGTAATCGATTGAGAGGAACCTTGATGCCGTCAATCACTGCATCCGCAGGCAAATCAGGATGCGCACCTATCCACAATTCCGCATAGGGCTTATGGGACGTATTTTTAATCCCCAACAACCTTGGGATAAACTCATAATCCCCCCAATCATAGTGCTGAACCTTACAATGTAAAGGGACAATACAGGGTTGGAGCAAATACGACTGAATTGCCGAATTGGGGGTTATAGATTGATTGGTTAGCACATCCATTGCAGCACCCTTGATTTGCAAGCAAGTTTATCGGAACCCACGATTGGAGTAGTTTGTATGGTAAACAAGGACAACTGAACCCCCCATTAACCCCAGCAAAGAGATGCACTTGGCTTGCAATTTTAAAATTATAGCTTATTATATTTAGACTTTGGCAAGGGGCCGTTAGCTCAGTTGGTAGAGCACCGCACTTTTAATGCGATGGTCGCTGGTTCGAATCCAGCACGGCCCATCAATCGTGATAGCTAAAACTTTTTATAAGCAAATCGCTGTGTTTTAGTAGCAAGTGGATGTATCTTGAACTTCCAAATGTTGCATCTTAAAAATTAAGGTCCTTGCTTTTTCTTAGCCAATTTACTTCCCAACATAGCTGTTTTATCATTTGCAGGGCCCTTGATGGATGTATGCCGCTGTAGTTTCGAACATTGTCCTAGTATTCACAATTTCACCCTAGCTGCAATAAGCGTTAGTACTTTGTAGCTTCCTCTTTGTGCCTGTATGGATGAACTGATCATGGTGACGAACTTTTCATCATTCCAAATATTCTAATCCTGCATTTACAATTCAGACCACCATGCCACATAGCTTCTACCGTGCTTTGAATCTAATAGACAAAGAAACAGTGGGGCTAACAAATCCCCCACCTACTCATCAAGGATCTTACATTTCAGTTGCCTGCATCAGTACATTTTTACTATTTTTAACAAGATCATCCTCACTATGTTATTGTTTTTATTCAACAAAAAAGATTAATAAATTAGCGCTTTACTTAATAAAGTATAATCTTTGCTCTTTAAAAAAATAATCGGAAAAATAGCCTTAACTACTATGAATGAAATAGAGTACGAATTGCGTGAACAGGATTTGACTGCTTTTACAGAACACCAGATGCAAGATAAAGAACACTATCAAAAAACCTTGCGACGCCAACAGATTGTTTTACCAGCCATCATGGCCTTGCTCGCATTTTTTATGTGGTTTTTTTTCGGAAATACGCTAGCTGCTATTTATATTGGCATTATCGCCATTGCCTGGCACTACATTTCACCCTTAATCATAAAATGGAATATTCGCCGTCAAACTTTGGGCTTGTATAATGAAGAAGAAAAAAAGAGTGCGCTAGGAAGAATTAAATTAGTTATAGAGCCTCAAACTTTGTTACAAGTCAAGGAAAACAAAGAAACTCGAATTCCGTGGAAAGATATCATGAGTGTAGAGTCTACTAAACGTTATGCCTTTATCTATCTAGATACCAACCTCGCGTTGGTCATACCAAAAAAGACTGTAAAAGGCAATTTAAAAAAATTCCTCTCTCTTACTGATGAAAAAATAAGAGCCGCTGAAGGATGAAATCAATTATCTATGTTCAGGTATTGTTGTTCTGTAAGAATAAATTTCTTCCCAAAACTACCAACAGCCCTATAAAAATTAGATGATTGTGATCTAATCACATCTTCGAAGAATGTATTGACCCATGTAGAAATAAATTTAAAAAAGAATAGTTTCTGTTTTGCCTCTCTATTCTCTATCAATATAGACATAGCCTCACATAGCATGGAAATATGGTCTTCAGGTTCAGGGCTTGTTCCAGAGCTTTTTATACCCAGACTTCTTAGCTCTGATCTTAATTCCATAAGTGGCTTTTCGTGCAAATAACCTGCTAAATACCATGAAGCATAAGGCAGTAACTCCCCACGATTGACTCCGATAAATAACTTGTGAAATTCCTTTTTGATGGCTTTCTCGTTGTGTTTTCGAGTCTCATTTACCAATTCTGCCCAACACTCCACCCATGGATCCCTAGTATTAATACTATAGTTGCCTGATCTAAGCAATTTAAGTATTTTCTCCGCTGGGGTTTCATAAAATAAATTTGCCAGAATCAAATAGGTATCAGCACGAAACAGATCTATCTCATCTTTCGTTAGTTGTTTTCGCATAATATTTTATTTTGCAATCCTCACACAAATACAAAAGATTTACTAGACCGCTTTTAAATGCTGGGTTCTTTGCCATCTTCTTTGCAATTCCAGTTATCATTTTTTTAGACGCGAAAGACTTTGCACATTCTCTACAAAGAAACATTTCATCAGACACTAGCACTTTTTTCGTACGCAAATCCTCCACATCACAATTTAAACTCGGCACCAACGATATAGCATCCTCTGGGCACCCAATCGCACACACCGCACATTGAACACATTCTTCTTCAATTATCATTATTTCCGGTGTAGTATTGCTGGCTTGCAGGGCATCCGTTGGACACAATGAAACACAAGCAGCACATAGCGTGCACTTATCTGAATTTATTATAACTGTTCCGAATGGCGCGCCATTTGGCATATCAATCCTTTCCCCTTGAATTGGCGCCTTTTTTATTAAAAAATCTAATGCCAATCTGATAGATTCCTTTTTTTCATGCAAGCCGGCGTAGGTTGCCACCTCATAATTATCGGCCACTTCTGGTTTATCATGGACATACTCATTAATGTGCTTTATCCACCTAATTTGTTTGTTATAACCTAACATCCCCATAATTCTATTTGCCCAATCAATGTGTTCACTTATATTTTTGATAGTAGTCCACATTAGATCATCATATTTGTGTATTAATATTTCCGTTGCACCATAAGCAAAACATGAAAGAATAATATCAAGCCCTAACTCTCCATAGCTATGTAATTCAATACGATAAACATTGGGCAACATCTCCTCGTCAAAACTGATTCTCTTAATATCAAACAGCACAATTTTCGATTTTTTCTCACTTAGCACGCTTCTTATTTCATTTAATAATGAGGCTCTATCGAACCTCTGTAAATTGATGGCGCCTGTGGGACAAACGCTACTACAATCACCACAACCCTGACACAGATATGGGTTTATCTCTATATGTCTACTTTGCTCTCCGATACTTATTGCCTCAGTACAACAAACGCTAACACACCGACTACAACCTGCATTTATGCTACTATTTCGTGCACATAAATTCGCTTCATAATTAAAATATTTTGGCTTTTCAAATACGCCCTCCCAGCGTTTTAACTCAGTAATTTTTTCATAAACTCTATTGTTGTCTACAACAAAATACCCAGGAGGAAACAATTTCTCCTTTATGTTTATTCTTCTCAGATCTAAAATTAAATCGAATTTTTGTCCATACTTTTTCCCGTTTATTTCGGATGTCACACTAAAGTTTCCTAAATACCCATGTATTTTCACCTCATTGTCATAAATTAGGCAGTTACATTCTTCTATGTCGGTTTTCTTATTCAATTTACTGTCTTGAATAAATAACTTAAATCCGATTTTTTTCATCTTAAGGTAGCGCGCCACCTTTTCAATATCCTCCTGAGAAGAGCATATAACTGCGGTCTTCCCTTGGGATACGTACCTAACAACTTCCATCATTTAATCTTTCTTTCTATTCATAATTTTTATACTTACTAGCAGTTTTTCTGGGTTACCAATCTTTTATCTTTTACAATAAAAAAGCCCCCGATTAAGGGGGCTTTGAATATAGATATCTTATTATTGTTTTAAAGATGGACCGTAAGGCCCCC
>LSNW01000010.1 GCA_001566965.1 Methylothermaceae bacteria B42
AAATGCGTCACTATAACGTTGGGACATCGTTTAATTCCTCTGTTTTATAGAGGCGACAACTAGTCTGACGCAGGGGGCTGTCCGTCCGGTGCCGGATGGTGGCGAAGGTTGATTCGATGGGGTTGGTGGTCCGAATGTGCTGCCAGTGTTCGGCTGGGAAATCAAAAAAGGTCAGCAAGGCACCCCGGTCCTTGTATAGGCAGTCCACCGCTTTCGGGTACTTGGCCCCATAGGTGCGAATGAAGTGATCGAAGGCTTTTCCGCACCGGCCCGGTCCTCGGCGTTCCAGATCTCGCGCAGGGCTTCTTTGGCCTTGGGTTGCGTTCCCTTGGGCAGGTAGTTCAAGACATTGGCGGTCTTGTGAACCCAGCAGCGCTGCTGCCGGGTCTCGGGATAGATTTCCGACAGCGCCGCCCAAAAACCCAAAGCGCCGTCTCCCACCGCCAGCTTCGGCGCAATCGTCAGCCCGCGTGCCTTCAATCCCAACAGCACTTCCCGCCAACTCTGCGTCGATTCCCGCACCCCATCCTCAATGGCCAGAAAATGTTTCTCCCCCCGATCATTGACACCAATGATCACTAGGCCTGATCATCCGCCCGAAGACCACTGTAAATGCCATCGGCCCACCAATACACCCACCTGTCTTTGCTCAGATCCTGGCGGCACCATGCTTCGTATTCCTCCTCCCATTGGCGCTTCAACCGGCCGATCACCGCAGGCGACAATCCCTTGGCCTCCGGTTCCAGCAGCACTTCCAGAGCCTCCTGCATCTGACCTGTGGAGATCCCTTTCAGATACAACCAAGGCAGGGCGGCTTCCACCCGCCTGGCCTTGCGGATGTACGGCGGGACCAGGGAGGAATGAAAAACCACCGACTCCCCATGACGGCTCCTCACCTTGGGCATTTTCACCTCCACAGGGCCAATCCCCGTCAGTATCTCCCGCTCCGGATGATAGCCATTGCGGACCACCGCCCGCCGCCCCTGCGCATCACGAACCTGGGCATAGTGCGCCAGCATTTCCTCCAATTCCGCCTCGATGGCCTGCTGGATCAATCGCTTCGCTCCCTGTCTCAGCAGTTCAGTCAACGGGTCTTCAATCACCTCTGGCGTCCGAAACTCAACTACGCTATCTTTGCTCATGGTGGCGTACCTCCTCTGTTGGTCTTCAGTCTTTGTCAAACCGAATTTCAACAGGGTACGCCGCCTCTATCAACCCTTGCTCATACACCACTTTCGATCATAACTCGGCGTGAAGTGTAGGGAGGGGGTAAGCGGGACGGGCTATTTCCGCCCCGCATGATGGTTACTTGAAGCGCAATTTGTCTTTGTTTTTGGCGATGACTTTGGAGCCAATGCCCTTGACTCGTTTGGCCAGATCCTTGCCGTCTTTGAACGGTCCATTGCTTTCCCGTTCCTTGACGATGGCGGCGGCCCGCGCTTTGCCCACGCCGCTCAGTTCCTGGGCGATTGCTTTGGCATCGGCTTTGTTGACATTGACCGCCGCCAGTGCGAACTGGCTGGCCAGCAGCAGGCAAAATCCGATAAGGGATTGGAAAAGCGATTTATTCATAAAGATCTCCTTTCGTGGATAATAAAGTTGCAGATGGAAATTTAGCTCAGCAGTGAGCTTGCGACTGTGAAGCCGATCTCAGAAATGAAAAGTGAAAAATTGCTTTAATGCAGGTGTAAGAAAATTCGTCCGAACTAGCAAGATTTCCTATGGCGCATCTTTTTCACTTCCCTTTCCAAGTGGTCAGCAGTTTGTTTGGATCGTCCCGATAAGCAGCCAAAACCCGCTCAAGCGCTTTGATTTTCTCCTGGGCATTTGAAGATATACTCAACACTGGCAAAGTCAGGACGCACTCCAGGATTCGAGTATTGCGCTGGTGATGCAACTGTTGTTCGAGGTTTAGATTCGCCGTCTCAGGCCGCTTCATATATTCCCCTTGCAGGTTGCACTTCAAATACTGAAAACGTTACTCGGTTTCCTTGAAAAGCGATAACAGAGGGCCTGCCAAGGCGTGGAGGAATCCCGCGGCCTTTTTCCTCCATCGGCCTTCATAGTCGTAACCGATAGAGACACTGTAGGAGCTGTCGGTGAAGGTCGGCGCCTTGGTGAAAGCGAAATCTGGATCATTCAGCAGTTCCTGGTCCAAGCGTGTCTCCAGTTGGTCGAAGGCATGCTTCACGGCGTTTTCATGGGATTCATCCGCTACAGGTTCAGGCATGAACTCGAATTCCATCAGGAACATCCCAGCCTTTCTTCCAGGGATGGAGAAGCTAATGTGGGATGGTTACAGAATGAAATTTACTATTTATTTTAGAGATTAATTCATCATAGGAGAATTTTGAGGCTGCAGCAATTTCCTTGGCTCTAGAGAAAGAGATTTTTGCTTGTTGAATGTTTCTCATTTCTATTAGCCATTCTGTTTTAAGAAATAAGGGAATAGGAGTATCTTGTTTGAGTAAGTGAGCTCGCTCTAGGGCTGACAAGGCATTTAGCTTCTTCCCAAGCTTCCATTGATATTGTGCATTGTATAAGGCTATTTTGTATTTATCTTTGGCGCTACGAGTATTCAGTGTTTCCGCTTTAGTTAGTAACGAAGAATATTGGTTTAGGGGAATATTGCAGGTATTTTCCAATCCTAGTCGGGCAAGCTCGAGAATGCCTGTTAACGATTGATCATCTATTGGAGAACTCAAGCTGTCGGTGATATTATTTATTGCCTGCGGTTCTAATGTATGATCTCGCATACATTGAATATAAAGCCGCTGCAACATTGGCCCGTTTCCATTAACTGGAGCAAGGATACTTAAAGCATCATTATAATGTTCTTGCCGGGTAAGTTCTTCTGCGATGGTTGCTGTTACTCTGTAAGATTGGGGGTGGATTTGGTAGGCATAATTATAGAAACTTGTATATGAACTCCAAGTTTGCACTCTAATAAAAGTTAATGTTGATAAGAAAAATAAAATAGCGACAACCATTAGTTTTTTTGTTGTGGGACTAATATTAGAATTCAAATAATAAAATAAACTAAATATTGCTAAAAATACACCATAGGATGGCAAGTAATTTCTATGTTCATATATGAGTTCTAATGGCAGAACAGTGGACTCCAACAAGTGTCCCACAAAGAAAAAAATAATGCCAAATGCTAATAAAGGCATACTATTTCTTACGAAATAAGTAATAAATAGCAGTATTGAAATGCCAAAAAAAGATATTATTGTCGTAGGGGGCGTTAACCATCCATGGGAGACGATGAAGTCATCGTGGAAAAAACCCATGGTTCTTTGGATAGGGAGGATTAGTTGAAAAATGTACAGCCAAAGTACACGAAATTCAGTGAGAACTCGTTGATATAAAGTAAAAGGTCTTCCATCATAATTTAGGGAAAAACTCATATGGAATATAAAATAATAGAGACAAATTAGTAAAGGTATAAATAAAAAAATTATAAAAAAAATAGTAAGGTAACGTTTTGTATGTTTTTCTCCATGAAATCGAAAAAGAAATAATTCGGTAATTAATAAAAACAATGGTAATAAAAGACCGTTTTCCTTGCTAAATGCTGATAGGGGAATGAAAAGGATAAAAGAAATGGCAATTAGCCAATACCCATTATTTTGCAATATTTGCCGTTTACGTCCTATGATATAAGTTAATAAGCCTGAAAATACAAATAAAGCAGAGAGTTGGGCCATTCGTTGTACAGTGTATAACACTGTGCTTACGTGCAATGGGTGCAAAAGCCAAAGAGAGGAGAGGATGGTTGGCAACCGCCATGAATGTCTTGAAATTATTTTTTTGTTATAGGTATAAATGTGTGCTGTAAGAAAGAATAAAATTAATGCAATAATTAGGTGAATGATAAGATTTGTAAATTTCCATGCAAATATATTTCTGCCATTATATATGGCGTTGAGTAGGAACGTGGCCATGGATATTGGACGCTTCAGAGGGCCACTATCACTGAGAAGGCTCCTCCACCATTTTATATTTTCTGTTGAAATGTTGTCTATTATCGGTATTAGCTGCGGATAATCATCAAGAAGCAGGGGACCGTACAAGCCTTGCCAATAGATAGAGAGAGTGCACCCTAGTAATATGAGAAATAAAAAATGGGGTAAATAAAATTTTAGATTTTTGCTTTTAAAAGCCATATTGATTTCTATCAATTTCAAATATGTTTTTTTCATTAAATTTATTTAATTCATTTCGCATTGACTGTATTATGGAAGTATAGGCTCCAATAAAATCCTTCTGTTCTATAAGTTTAAGCTGTTCTTCAGCGTTATTATAATCTCGCAAAACAATCAATAAATTGGCTAGGTTTAGACGAGGTTGAATCTCCGCCGGCGCTAATTGTGTTGCAAGCTGGCTGAAGAAAAGAGCGCTTTTATAATCATTAACGTAATTGGCTAAATATTCTGAAAAACTTGTCGCAATTATGGCTCCAAATCGTCCCTTTAAGTAAGGATTGCTTCCGATTGCCTGGATAATTTCAGTTAGCTGTTCATCAGGTAATAGGCAGTTACCTGCCATTTTGCATTGGAACAAATTATTGATGGCAATTGTAGTAGATGAATTAATTGGTTTTGTTGAAAGAGTTTCTAGTAAGCGATGAAAATCGCTTTTGCTTAATTTTTTTCCATGATTAATGTTTAGTAAAATCTTACTTATAAATCCGATTGGTTCGGGTTTTATCTCAATTGCTTTTTGGAAATATATATTTGCTTGCGAAAAAATATATTTTTTATTGTTAATTACAGGGTTATCCAGAAGCATGGATAAGGTGCGTCCCGCTTCATAATTTGCTCTAAATGAATTTGGGTGGTGTTCTACTTCAAACAGACTGAATTTTAATGGATCACTCCACTGCTTTGCACGTATTGAAGTATTAAAAGCGAATAGTAATATTAGTACAAGGACTGCAATACGTGTAATTTTAGAATTTATTTTATAACCACATTGAGCTAGTATGTAAAAAGCAGAGAGAATGATACCATATGAAGGAAGGTAATTTCGGTGTTCATAAAATAATTCTAAAGGAAATATTGTTGATTCAAGAGCATGTCCTGAGAGGAAAAATAATATCCCAAGAGCCACAATAGGAGTTCGTTTGGATATGACGACTGTTAGAATAAATAGTCCCGCTAATCCTAATATTGAAACTATTGTTGTTGCCGGATTGAAAAATCCATGTGATATTTCAAAATCATCATGAAATAACCCCAGTTTGGCATTGTTTGGAAGTAGAATCATATGAAGGTAACTCCAAATAATTCTTGGCTCTGTTAGTAACCGTTGCTGTAGGGTAAATTCTCGATTTGAATAACCTCCAATTAATACTTCTGGGTCTATTATCAAGAGAGTGATTACTAAAATAGCTGGGAAAACTAAGGTAAGTGATAAAAGCGTATAAATATAATATTTCGTTTTATTGTTATAAGTCGTAAATCGGAAAACAATGGATTCAACTATGAGTATATATAGTGGCATCAAGGCAGCATTTTCTTTTGAGAATATACCAAGTATTCCAAAAAATATAATACCAAATAATATTATTCCAGCTCCATGCTTTCCTTCCAGCATACGTAATCTACCCCAAACATAGAACACTAAGCCACTAAGCGTAAACAGTGCTGCGAGACTGGTCATTCGTTGTACGATGTATAAGACGCTTGTTAGCTGAATGGGATGTAATAGCCAACCTGCTGCAACAATTAGAGCTAGCAAATGAATTTGGCTATTACTTATTGATGATTTCCATACCTTTCTGTAACTCTCTAATAAGAGTAATGTCAATACGAATACTAATATTCCATTAATAAGATGGATAATTAAATTTACTAGCTTAAAATAGTAAGGGCTAAATCCTGTGAAATAATAATTTAAACCAAAACTTAACATGCTAATTGGTCGTTTTAATACACCACTGAATCCGGAATTCAGTACATGTAATAACTCCTGTTTCCCAAGTTTATCAATTTTTATATGATCGTTATTTATGATGTTTGGAATATCATCGAAGATAAAACCGCCAGTAAGGCCTTGTGCGTATACTAGGAAGGTGCTAGCCAATACAAATAATAGAAGAATCAGAACGGAGGAAGATTTCATGCAACACTCAATGTTATATAAAATAATGGTTGTTTTTGCTGTTAGATTTATTTTTTTAAACAAAAACGCCCCGATTAACGGGGCGTCATAAGGAGTCAATCTGAGTTAAGGGTTAGCCGCGGCAATTTGCAGGACGGTATTTATCATCCAAGGTGCCTCCGGTGCAGGTCCATGTTACTCCGGACGAGCTACCTACTCCCCTGAATATGATTGTTTCACCAGCAGCTGCATCGCCGCCGATTGCCTTAAATGCAACGGTAACATTTCCCGCAGTAGTACTAACTTGTGTATATCCGAGGGATTGAATAATTGCTGTACTAGTTGTAACAAAACCTGCTGCTGTTCCGGTTGCCGGCATTGCGCCTTGAGATGTGTAGTACTCAGATACAGATGCTTTTGCAGCTGAAGCTGCTACTATACCTTCTGAAACCTTAGCGCGAATGGTGTAATCTTGGTAAGCAGGAATCGCAATCGCCGCCAAAATGCCGATGATCGCCACCACGATCATCAATTCGATCAAGGTAAAACCCTGTTGTGTGCGTTTCATCATGAATACTCTCCTAGTTAGAGTGGTTGAAAAAAAATGTAAAAATGCTTTACGCAAAAATATCAAGCAAAAGCCTTGCCAACTTTTACGGGGCTTTTTAATCAATGAGTTAGACTTTTAACGGGTTGGCAGGTGACGGGCTTGGGTTGAAAGACGGGTCTAAAAGTGACAATTTTTGTCACCGTGTTATCGGGGTAGGTTTTATTTCGGCCTCACCCGCCAGAGAATGGCCATGGCGGCTATTGTGCGTGACCATGACTAGAGCCAGGTGACGGGCCTGAGCGGCAATCAATAGGTCACTGCGTCCAATGGGCTATCCCTGGCTTTCCAGGTAAGTGCTGATGTCCGCTAATTGTTCTGTTGCCTAAAAAATTGATTCAGAAACGTCCATGCGCTTATGAAGCACGCGAATAATTTCAATTTGGCTGGAAGCGGTCCGGTAATAAATTACATGGCTGGCGATGGGAAATTTTCTATAGCCACGCTTAATGTAATCACAGCGCTTGCCAAGCTCTGGATTATCGGCTAATTGATGAAACATATCATCAAGTTGAGCCAGGTATTTATCGCGCTGACCGACTCCCCAGCGTTGTTGCGTATATTTGGCAATACCTACCAGGTCGTTTTTGGCCGCGTTGGTGAGGGAGAAATGAGGCAATATCTAGTGGATGTCGCTGTTCAGTTCGTCAATAAGCCCTGTAAGCGTGTAGTCTGACATCCCACTTTGTTCGCCTTCTTCAAGCAATTTTCGAAGGGTGGCAAGCTTGGTTTCTTCCTCTTCCAATAACCGCAGAGCGGCGCGAATCACTTCGCTGGCGGAAGAAAACCGCCCTGTTTTCAGTTGCCTATTAATAAAGTCCTCAAAGTGGGGGCCAAGGGTAATGCTGGTGTTTTTGCTCATTTCACAATTCCTGAAGGAGTACCAATATTTGGTACTATAGTAAGGCATAACGACTGCGTCAACCCGGCTGACTAACCTGCCAGGGCGCTGTAACGCAATTCATAACGAATTATAAATGACGTGGTTCTGCCAGGGGTTCTCCCTGATTCAAAAGCTGTAGGTGAAAAAGGTTATAATAAACAGATTTTTCATTCCAAAATGCTAGATCTACGATTTTTCCGGCAAGCGGTCAATAGGTAAGGAGCGAAATGACGCAACAAGACACTTTGCAGTTGGGTATTGACGGGTTCAGTTACGGGGATTTGTACGACCCCTTTAAGTTAAAAGAGTTAACCGGCGCTTTCGACCGTTTTGTCGAAGAGCGGGACCCGGGATTATTGACCGAGTTTGATGAATACCGCGCCTGCCGGGGCGAAGGCATGGCGCCGGAAAAGATTTCCGAATTGCTGGTGCGGATGGCGCCGTTTGTGGGCTCTTTTGTGGCCAGGTTGTTTAATCTGGAAGAATACCGCAGCGCGCAGATGCGCAGGATTGTGGCGGAGATGGAAACGGTTTTCCGCTTCCGCAATGAAATTGTCGGCAAGGAAGCGGCCAAGCGATTCAAGCGGGAGAAACTCGAGGATTGGGATATTGTCGCGCTCAAGCGACAGTTCAATAGCTTGCTAGAAGCGTTGGCGGAAAATTTGTCCGACCGGGAAAAGTCTGTGGCCGGTTTGGCGGTCGCGCTTCAACGGCTAAACGAGCATTTCCGGACGTTGGAAAACAGCGGTGAAGCGGAAGGCGAATTCGGAGCTGAAGTTGAGGAATACCGTTCCAAACTGCAAGCCCACTCCCAGGCGCGGGAAGTGTGGGGTAAAATTTTGGCGCAACCGGCATCGGAACTGGTGACGGCGCTGTATGAATGCGTCCTGCGTTGGAGTTGGGCGGTTCCCCGGTGCCCTGATTTGCAATCGGAAGTCGCGGGCTGGGTGAGCTTCAAAACCCCGGCGCGGACCGACGTCAATCATCTGGTTGAGCACGAGTGGCTGGAGCGGCACGGCTACCGGGCGTGGGTAGGGGAAGAAGCGCACCTTCGCCGCCGCGATGGTTTCCATCTGACCGATAATCGTTACCGTCATTTGCGCCCCGTGCTCTACGAGGTGGATCACTGCATCTATTGTCACGAACGGGACACCGACTCCTGTTCCAAGGGGATGCGGGACAAGAAGAAAGGCGGCTTCAAGACCGGCCCTTTCGGTAATCCCGTGACCGGCTGCCCGCTGGAAGAGAAAATTTCCGAGATGCATCTGGTCAAGCGCCAGGGGGACGATATCGGCGCGTTGGCGCTGATTACCGTGGACAATCCCATGTGCCCCGGCACCGGCCATAGGATCTGTAACGACTGCATGAAAGGGTGTATCTATCAAAAGACCGAGCCGGTCAATATTCCGGAAATCGAAACCAATGTGTTAACGGATGTGCTGCATTTGCCCTATGGTTTTGAAATCTACAGCCTGCTGACCCGCTGGAATCCGCTGAATGTCAAACGCCCTTATCCGCTGCCCTATAACGGCAAGAATGTGTTGGTGGTGGGTATGGGGCCAGCGGGTTATACCCTGGCGCACTATCTTTCCAATGAAGGTTTTGGCGTGGTGGGGATTGACGGGCTCAAGATCGAGCCGCTGCCCAAGGCATTGGTGGGGGATGAGAACACGTCGCCCCAGCCCATCGAGAATTTGGAGGAAATCTACGAAGATCTGGCCGAGAGGGTGATGATCGGCTTTGGCGGGGTGGCAGAATACGGCATTACTGTGCGCTGGGACAAGAACTTTCTCAAAGTGATTTATCTTACCCTGCTGCGGCGCCGGAATTTCCGTTGCTATGGCGGGATTCGCTTTGGCGGTACGTTGACCATTAACGAAGCCTGGGATCTGGGGTTTGACCACATCGCCATCGCCGCCGGCGCGGGCAAGCCTACCATTATTCCTTTAAAGAATAATCTGATCCGGGGCATCCGCAAGGCGTCGGATTTTTTGATGGCGCTGCAATTGTCCGGCGCGGCCAAGGAATCGTCCCTGGCCAATCTGCAAGTCCGCTTACCGGCGGGAGTCATCGGCGGCGGGCTGACCGCAATTGATACGGCGACGGAGCTGCTGGCCTATTATCCTGTGCAAGTGGAGAAGATTCTGCACCGTTATGAAAAGCTGACCGAACAGTTCGGCGAAGAAACCGTCCGTGCCCGTTATGACGAGGAAGAACGGATGATTCTGGATGAGGCCCTGGAACACGGCCGCGCCATCCGCGCGGAACGGGAACGGGCCGAGGCCGCGGGAGAAAAGCCCAACTTTCTGCCGCTGCTCAATCAATGGGGCGGGGTGACCTTGTTCTACCGCCGGGGCATGCGCAATTCCCCCGCATACCGGCAGAATCACGAGGAAATCCGCGAGGCATTGGAAGAAGGCATCGCCCTGGCGGAAGGGATGAGTCCGCTGGAGGCTTTGCAGGATCAATATGGCCATCTAGGCGCCGTCAAGTTCGAGAAAATGATTGAAGAAGACGGCAACTGGAAGCGCAGCGGCGAAACCCTTGACGTGCCCCTGCGCAGTCTGTTCGTGGCGGCCGGAACTTCCCCCAACACCATTTACGAGGAAGAACACCCCGGCACCTTCGAGATGGCGGGCAAGTTCTATAAACCCCATGAACCCGACTGGCTGGATGGCATTGCCGATTTGGAGCCGGTAGAGGAAGAGGTCCCCTGGCCCAAAATCGGCCAGCCCGCGCCGTTTACCTCTTATAAAAGATATGGCAAGTACATCACCTTTTATGGCGACAACCATCCCGTCTATGCGGGTAACGTTGTGCGGGCTATGGCCAGCGCCAAGGATTGCTATCCTTACATTGTCCGTCTGTTCGAGAAGGAATTGGCGGATTCAGAGCGGGATCAGGCGGAACTGGACCAGCGCTGGCGTCAATTCAGCGAGCAACTGGATCATTTGCTGTTGGCCCATATTGTCGAAGTCAGCCGCCTGACGCCGACGATTGTGGAGATTGTGGTCAAGGCGCCGATGGCGGCCAAGCATTTCACGCCCGGCCAATTTTATAGGATCCAGAATTTCGAGGCACTGGCGCCTATCAGTCATGGCACCGTGTTGGCTTCGGAGGGTCTGGCGCTCACCGGCGCATGGGTGGACAAGGAGAAGGGCATTGTCTCCCTGATTGTCCTGGAAATGGGCAGTTCTTCCCGCTTGTGTGCTTTGTGGAAACCGGGCGATCCCATCGTGGTGATGGGGGTGACCGGGGCGCCCACGGAAATTCCCTCGGGCCGGACGGTGTTGCTGATTGGCGGCGGTCTGGGTAACGCGGTGCTGTTTTCCATCGGCAAGGCGCTGCGGGCGGCGGGCAATCAAGTATTGTATTTCGCCGGTTACCGGAAATCCGAGGATGTTTTCAAGGTCAAGGAAATCGAGGAAGCTTCGGATTTGATTGTCTGGTCGGTGGATCCCGCGCCAGGCGCCCAGCCCATCGAACCCACTCGGCCTCAGGACAAAACTTTTGTCGGCAATATCGTCGAAGCCATGGTGGCTTATGCAGAAGGGAAACTTGGTCCGACGCCGATTCACTTTGACGATGTGGAACATCTGATAGTGATCGGCTCCGACCGGATGATGAAGGCAGTCAAGGAAGCCCGTTACGGCATCCTGGCGCCTTATCTGAAGAAACAGCACACCGCCATCGGTTCTATCAATTCGCCGATGCAGTGTATGATGAAAGGGGTCTGCGGGCAGTGCCTGTGCCGTCACATGGATCCGGAGACGGGCAAGGAGTATTTTGTTTATTCCTGTTACAACCAGGACCAGGATCTCGACCGGGTGGATTTCGAACACCTCCACGGCCGGCTTCGGCAAAATACGGTGCAGGAAAAGCTTACCAATTTGTGGTTGGACTATATACTGGAAAGCAGGGCGTGAAGCAGGATAATTCCTGCTGTTGAAAGAAAGATGAAGTATGAAATGATAATTTATTGGAGCGATGAAGATCAGTCATATGTCGTGGAAGTGCCTGAGTTGCCAGTTTGTATGGTAGATGGAAAGACCTATGTGGAAGCCGTAAAAAATGCCGAGAGGGTCATTGGAGAGTGGATTGAAACAGCGAAAGAACTGGGTCGGTCAATTCCGCAACCAAAAGGGCGACTGATGTACGCCTGACAACTGTTCTTTGCCTGATCAGCAAAACCTCAATGTAGGTTAATCGATGGATTGAGGGCGGGAGAAACAGGACTCCGTCATCTATTCAAGCCGGGGGTAGGTGGTCTGCTTCGAAAAACGCCGTAAATACGTCCCTGTAGGCTCCACGCCGGCCTCCCTGCCGGCGAGGCTTTCGAATCAGACCACCTACCCCTTCAATCAATCCTTTACGTGTTTAAATAAGGTAGCTCTGGCGGGAGAATAAATTTTTACTTAACATCTGTTGGAAACCCAGTAAAATATATCGATTGACTTGATTGAAATTTAGGTTTAACGGGAGAGATCATTTTTATGGTTACGATTCGACTGGCCCGCAGTGGTGCCAAGAAGCGTCCTTTTTATCACATTGTTGCCGCGGATAAGCGGGCAAAGCGCGATGGCCGTCACATTGAGCGTTTGGGTTTTTTTAATCCTATCGCCAGCGGTCAGGAAGAACGCTTGCGTTTGAATATGGAACGCGCGGAATACTGGATTGCCAACGGCGCTCAAGTGAGCACTCGGGTGAAAAGCTTGTTCAAGGAATGGCGCAAAATGCAGGAAGAGAAAGCTGCAGCGGAGCCGGAAGCCGAAGCTTAAGAGGATAGTGGCCGACGAGATTCTGGTAGGCAAAATCTCAAGCGTTTTTGGAATCAAGGGTTGGGTCAAGGTTTTTTCTTATACCCAGCCGCGGGAGCAGATTTTTAATTATACGCCTTGGTTTCTGGCAAAAAAAGATGGAGGACTGAAGTCCATCCAGGTGCTGGATAGCCGTAAACAAGGGAAAAGTCTGGTGGCGCGGCTTGAAGGTATCGAAACGCGACAACAGGCGGAAGCGCTGATCGGCGCGCAAATCAAAATCCAGCGTAGCCAGTTGCCGCCTTTGGAGCCTGGGGAATATTACTGGCATGATTTGATTGGCCTGAAGGTGGAAGACCTGTCCCATCGATCCTTGGGACGGATTGCGGAAATGATGGAAACCGGCGCCAATGATGTGATGATTGTCAGGGATGAAGGCAGGGAAATGTTGATTCCCTGGATACGGGACCAGGTAGTCAAAAAGGTGGATTTGGCAGCCGGCAAGGTTCAGGTAGATTGGGATCCTGAGTATTGAATTCCACCATCTTCAGACAGATAACTGATGCGTTTTGATATCGTTACCCTGTTTCCTGAGATGATTGAACACGCCAGCGGCTTTGGCGTTACCGGGCGCGCGATTGAACGCAAGTTGGTGGCGCTCAAGACTTGGAATCCCAGAGATTACACGGAAGACCGCCACCGCACCGTGGATGACCGGCCTTTCGGCGGCGGACCGGGCATGGTGATGAAGGTCAAGCCGCTCAGGGACGCTATCCAAGCGGCAAAGGTGGATTCTGAAATACCCGGCCGGATTCTTTATCTTTCACCCCAGGGAAAAAGACTGGAACAGAAAGACATCGCCCGGCTTGCCGGGGAAAACCGGCTGATACTGGTGGCGGGCCGCTATGAAGGTATTGATGAGCGGCTCCTGGAAACCGTCATCGAGGAAGAATGGTCCATCGGTGATTATGTGCTTTCCGGGGGCGAGTTGCCGGCATTGGTGATGATGGACGCTATCATCCGGTTGTTGCCGGGGGTGTTGCACGATCCGCAGTCCGCCGAGCAGGATTCTTATGTGGCGGGACTGTTGGATCATCCTCACTACACCCGGCCGGAAGTGATTGAAGGCATGAAGGTGCCGGATATCCTGCTCAGCGGCAATCACCAGGCCATTGCCCGCTGGCGGATGAAACAGGCGCTGGGCAGGACATGGCAGCGGCGACCGGATTTATTGGCGAAAGTGACGTTGTCGGCGGAGCAGCAGCAATTATTGGATGAATTTAGAAGTGAACTGAAACAAGGGGATTTTAAGCGATGAATATCATAGAAGAACTCGACAAGGAACAGATGGCCAAGTTGGGCAAATCCTTTCCTGAATTTGGGCCGGGAGATACCGTGGTGGTCCAGGTGAAAGTGAAGGAAGGCAACCGCGAACGCCTGCAAGCGTTTGAGGGCGTGGTTATCGCCAAACGCAGCAGAGGACTGAATTCAGCCTTTACCGTGCGCAAAATCTCCCACGGAGAAGGGGTGGAGCGGGTTTTTCCACTCCATAGTCCAATGGTGCAGGATATTCAAGTCAAGCGCCGGGGTAAAGTGCGGCGGGCCAAGCTGTATTATCTGCGCGACCGGCGCGGTAAGGCGGCGCGGATTAAAGAGAAGATTTAAATTTAGCTTCAACTTTAAATGGGCGCATCATGCGCCCATTTTTGTTTGGATTGATGACGATTCGTTGGCATGCCATTGAATTGGATGCAAATACGATTGACCAATGGCGTTTGCAAACCCCTTGTGGACAGTTGATCGTTTCCACTCAAAAAGGCATCATTACCGACATTGCCTGGTCGGAAGGCCAGACGTCTCCCACAACCAAGGCCGGTCAACCCCTTCGGCAAAAATTCTTGGATTACTTCAACAACCCCAATGCTCAGATTGACTGGGATCTGGCGATTCAAGGCACCGACTTTCAAAAGCGGGTCTGGCAAGCAATGTCGGGGATTCCGCCAGGGAGGACTGTTGCCTATGGGGAGCTGGCCAGGCAGCTGGGTTCCTCGCCCCGGGCCATTGCCCAGGCTTGCCGCAGAAACCCTTATCCCATCGTCATTCCTTGTCACCGGGTAATCGGCAGGCGAGGGCTGGGCGGATATTGTGGAGAGACTTCCGGAACATTTCCTGCCATCAAACATTGGTTGCTGCGTCACGAAGGTTGGAGGGGATGTTAGAAACTGATCCTGAGCTGATCCAGCGTTTCGCGGAGGCTTTGTGGCTGGAAGAGGGATTGAGCGCCAATACCCGTCAAGCTTACGTCACAGATCTGAAACAGTTTTTGAGTTGGTTGAAAAAACCGTTGGTGGAAGTGAGTGGCGGAGATATTTCCGCCTATCTGGGCCATCGTTTCCGGGCGGGCGCCAATGCCCGGAGCAGCGCCAGGTTGCTTTCCTCCTTGCGCAAATTTTATGGCTGGCTATTGCGGGAAAGGTTAATTACGGCCGATCCCTGTGCCGGTATTGATTCCCCCCGCCTGGGACGTCCGATCCCCGATTCACTGAGCGAGCGGGATGTGGAAAGCCTGCTGGAAGCGCCGTCGGTACAACAACCATTGGGGCTGCGGGACAAGGCGATGCTGGAGTTGCTGTACGCCACCGGATTGCGGGTGTCCGAACTGGTGAAATTGCAATTAAATCAAGTGGACAGCCACCGGGGCCTGGTTCGCTTGATGGGAAAGGGGGGGAAGGAAAGACTGGTGCCCATGGGGGAGGAGGCATCGATATGGCTGGACCGGTATTTGGCGGAGGCAAGGGGGTTGCTGTTGGGACCGCGGCAATCCGATTCTCTGTTTGTCACCCAGCGGGGCGGGCCCATGACCCGGCAGGCTTTCTGGTATCTAATCAAGCGTCATGCCAAACGGGCAGGCATTACCCGGCCCCTGTCTCCCCATACCTTGCGCCACGCCTTTGCCACCCATTTGCTCAATCACGGTGCTGACCTTCGGGTTGTGCAAATGCTCCTTGGGCACAGTAGTCTATCGACAACGCAAATTTATACCCATGTGGCACAGGAAAGGTTAAAACAAATCCATGCCCGTTTTCATCCGCGGGGTTGAATAGGTCAGATGCCAGCCATTGATATGGGCAACTCCTTGATGCTGTTTATTAGCGTACATTATCCAATGATTCTTTCTGTAAGATTATGACAGCCGGGAACTTCATCCATCCCTCTTCTCAAATTGACAAAACCGTGCATTTAGGTCGGAGAGTGGTCATTGGCCCATTTGTGGTGGTTGAGCCCGGTGTCACTATCGGCGACGGTTGCGTGATCGATGCCCATGCAGTGATTCGCCGCGGGGTCAAGCTGAGGGCGGATAATCGTATTCATCCTCATGTTGTTTTGGGCGGATTGCCGCAGGATCTCGGTTTCAAAGAGTCAACCCGATCCTGGCTTGAGGTTGGCAGTGGCAATACCTTCCGGGAAGGCGTTACGGTAAGCCGGGCCAGTGCCGAGGAAGGTGTGACCAAAATCGGCGATAATAATTATTTTATGAATCACAGTCACGTGGGCCATGATTGCCAGGTGGGGGATAATAATATTCTGGCCTCCGGGGTTGCCTTGGGGGGATTTGTGGAGGTGGGAGACAGGGTGTTTTTCGGTGGCGGGGCGATGGTGCATCAATTTTGCCGGATTGGTAGCCTGGCCATGATCCGGGGCACCAGCGGGGTCAGTAAGGATGTGCTTCCGTTCACCTTGGTGGGTGGCCTTCCGGTCAAGCATTACCGGCTCAATACCGTGGGTTTGAGGCGGGCAGGTATCAACGGCGAGCGTTACCGGGTTTTATCCATAGCCTTTCGCCGTCTCAGGCACCAACAAGGCTTGGAGGATTTGCCGGAAACCGAAGAAATAATACAGCTTCGGAATTGGCTGGCGGTACCCAGCAAAAGGGGGATGCACGGCTTTGTCTGAAAAGCTCCGCTGCGCGGTCATTGGCGTGGGTTATCTTGGCCAGTATCACGCGCAGAAATATGCCTGCCTGGATGAATGCGAGCTGGTGGCGGTGGTCGATGCCTTGCCGCAAAGAGCGCAGGAAGTTGCCCAGCGCTTTGATTGTCTGGGATTGTCTGCCCTAAGCGATTTGCCCGATGTGGATGCGGTCAGTGTGGTGGTACCCACCAGCGGTCATTATGAAGTGGCCAGCTATTGCCTTGCGCGGGGATTCCATGTTCTGGTGGAAAAACCGATTGCTGCCAATCTGAAGCAGGCGGATGGTTTGATTGAAGCTGCCCGCAGGGCGGATCGAATATTATTGGTGGGCCATCTGGAACGCTTCAATTCGGTACTGTTGGCGCTGGATTGGGTTCGGGAAAGGCCCCGGTTTATCGAATCCCACCGTCTGGCGCCTTTTAAATCCCGTGCCACCGATGTGGATGTGGTGTTGGATCTGATGATCCACGACATCGATATTATTTTGGAGTTGGTGGGTAGCGAAGTTGTGCAACTGGATGCCAGTGGCATTCCCGTTTTGACCGACGAAGTGGACATAGCCAACGCCCGCTTGCAGTTTGCCAATGGCAGTGTGGCCAATGTCACTGCCAGCCGGGTGAGCTTGAAGCATGAAAGAAAAATGCGTCTGTTTCTGGCAAAGCGCTATGTGTCGCTGGATTTCCAGACGCGAAGCCTGTCTGTTTGCTGGAACAGCGGTGGGGAAATCCAACAGAACCGGATTCAATATCAGGAATCCGATGCGCTACTGGCGGAGATCCGCCATTTTATTGACTGCATCCGTCACAAAAGCCGGCCTTTGATATCCGGGCAGGCTGGCCGGCGGGCCTTGGCAACCGCCATTGAGATTACCAACGCCCTAAACCAGCCTTGATCACGCAATCAGGGTTTTTCTTCGGGTGAAGAAACCGCTTCGACCTTGACTCTGGCCAGGCCTTTTTTCAAATATCCCAATTCCTGGGCGGCGCGGTGGGAGAGATCGATTATCCGCCCCGGCGTGGAGGGGCCCCTGTCATTGACGGTGACTATCACGCTGCGATTATTTTCCAGATTGGTCACCCGTACCTGGGTACCGCAGGGGTAGGTGTTATGGGCGGCGGTGAGGGCATCTTTGTCATAACGGTCGCCGCAAGCGGTTTTACGTCCCTGAAAGACGTTGCTGTAATAGGCAGCGATACCGGTTTCTTCTGCCAAGGCAACCGAAGGCAACCCGGTAAAAACCAAAGACCCGGCATAGGTCATTAAAATAATTAACTTTTTCATAAAAACTCCCTGTAAATTATTGTTTTCATATCAAGATTAAGTTTACTGGCAGGAAAATGGGTGCTTGTTTTTGTTTTTCTCCAGATGGTAGAGATAGTTGCGGATGTCATGGTCGTTAATAAACGGGCTGTCAATAAATGAACCCACACTGTTTAAGGCGGAAAAATCCGCTTCTTCCACGATATTTCCCTTGCTGTCGAAGTAAATCGGAATCCCCACGTGTTCATAATTATCGGTTGGTTTGATGCGGGGAATGGCATCGTCGCTGTTGACGAAACGGAAGGTTCGGTTTTTCAAGCGCGCATCATAGCATTTTTGAAAGCTACTGGTGCCAGTATGAGGTTGGCCGAAGGTATAAACGGCTGTAACCTGGATGTCAGGATGATCGAGGGAGGTGAAATAGGCCAAAATCGTAGCCAAGGCGCCCCCCAAGGAGTGACCGGTAAAATAGACTTTACGGCCTTGCTGCTGTAACTGGGTCAGCCTTTGAAACAGGGTTTCATCTTTCTTGATATTGCTCAGGGCCCGGTAGAAGCCGTTATGGATGGAGACTTTTTTATCACATTGGGGATCTTTTCTGCCTTCCTGGGTCCAGACCTGGGCATCTTTGAGCAAGTCCTTGACATCTTCCGTTCCTGTGAGCACCACCACGGCGATTTCGTCGCTATAGGCTAGAAATCCTTGGGTGCCATGGTCGGGGTCCTGGACTTCCCGGTCGAAAGTAAAACCCATCTTTGTAACAGCATCTTTACGCTTTGACAGTTTGTTTTCGTATGAAGCGGCACTTAATTGCCCCATGGTTAAAGCCAGTTGGGGATCATAGCTTTTGCACACTTCCTTGTTTTGTTTGGAAAAGTCGGTTTTTGGATTGCTGGCGCACCCAGCCAGCAGAGCTAGACCGATGATTAAGCCCCAAAGAGATATTTTTCCCATCACTATTCCTCCCTAACAAATTTTATTCTTGGGCGATTGTCGCAGGCAAACCTGAATTTAAGGTTAATGATAAATGAGCGCCGACATTGATTTAAATGTGACCAAGGTCTCAAAAAACCCTATTGCTGGTAAAGCGATTCAAAGACAGGCCGTTAATAGATAAAGAGTCAAACAAAACCCTATGGGGAGAACGATTATGGAAATGGCCAAGCTTTTCCTTTCCCAATGTTTTTTTCGTCCTCTTCCGCAAGAATGGCATTTTTCTGACAGAGCTTTTGAATATACGGCCGTATTTTATCTGCTGGTATTTTGGGTGATTCAAGGCTTGCTCGTCGATCCCGCCGAAGGTTCGATTGCCGCCGCCTGTGAAGTGATTCTCACCTTGGCTTTTACTGGCGTTTTTCTTTTAATCAAGGATAAAACAGAAATTTTTTTTCCTCTTTCCACCATGGTGATGGGGACCGTGGCAACGATTGGCTTGTTATCCATCCCCATTTTGGTCTGGCTACGCCTGGCCAGTGGCAGCGAGTTATTGGCGGCATTTTATACCACGCTGGCATTCCTTTTGTGGGGACTGATGGCGGTGGGAAATATTTTCCGTCAATTACTGGCCAAGCCGCCTTCTTATGGATTTGGCGTGGCTTGCGCTTATGCGTTGGAGACTTATGTTGGCACCTTGTTTTTATTAGTGGTTTAGTGTCTGGAAGCCTCTCCCCGCGCCTATTTTCAGTCTCCTGCCACCGTCATCTCCTTCACCCAAATAGAGCCGGTGCGGATATTGCCGCGCCGGTCCACATCGCTGCCAATGGCAACCAGGTTTCGGAAGATGTCCCTTAGGTTGCCGGCAATAGTAATTTCTTCCACCGGGTACTGAATTTCCCCGTTCTCCACCCAAAATCCGGCCGCGCCTCTTGAATAGTCGCCGGTGACGATATTGATGCCGTGTCCCATGAGTTCGGTGACTAACAAGCCTGTTCCCATTTCCTTGAGCAAAGCCTCCCGGTCCAGATCTCCGAAATCCACCAAAACATTGTGCACGCCGCCGGCGTTGCCCGTGGTTTGCATGCCCAGCTTGCGGGCGGAATAAGAACTTAAAATATAAGATTTGACAACGCCATCGCGGATCAAATCGTGGGGATAAGTGGCGACGCCTTCGTTGTCATAGGGGGCGCTGCCAATGGCTTTTTTGAGATGGGGTTGTTCGAGGATATGGACAAAATCCGGAAATACCTTTTTCCCCAGGCTGTCGGTCAAAAATGAAGATTTGCGGTACAGATTCCCGCCACGGATGGCGGCGAGGAAATGCCCGATGAGGCTGGAAGCGATTTCCGCGTCATAGACGACCGGGCATTGTTGGGTGGGCAGTGAACGGGCGCCCAGGCGGGCTAGGGTCCGTTTTGCCGCGGTCAGTCCCACTTGTCCCGGAGACTCGAGCTCCAATGGATCACGGGCGACGGTGTACCAATAATCCCGCTGCATGCTGTTATCTCGTTTCCCCACCACGGCGCAACTGATACTGTGGCGGGAAACAGGATAACCGTGAAGGAAACCAAGCGTGTTTCCTAGCACCCGGATGCCTTGGTGGGTGTTCAAGCTGGCGCCTTCGGAATTGACAATTTCGTGGTGATATTCCCGGGCGGTGTTTTCACAAGTGATGACTTGTTCAATGGCTTGATCGACGCTGATATCCCAGGGATGAAAAAGGTCCAGATCCGGGATTTCCTTGGCCAGCAGTTCCAGGTTGGGCAGGCCGGAGTAGGGATCTTCCTGGGTATATTTGGCAATGGTGCACGCCGCTTCCACGGTTTCCTTCAGGGAAATGTCACTCAAATCAGTGGTGCTGGCCGAGCCCTTGCGATGGCCGAAATAGACGGTTATCCCAAGGCTTTGGTCGCGGTGGTGCTCGACGGTTTCCACTTCTCCATTGCGGGCGCTGACAGACAAGCCCTGATCCATGCCCACGCCTGCTTCGGCGCCGCTGGCGCCCAGCTTTTTGGCGTGCTCCAGGGCGGCGGCTACTTTGTCTTCGAGCATGTTCAATTGGGATTCGATATTAGACATGGGTGCCTCCTACGGTGAGTCCATCCACCCGTAAAGTCGGCTGGCCAACCCCTACCGGAACACTTTGTCCGTCCTTGCCGCAGGTACCAACGCCGGGATCCAGATTCAAGTCATTCCCCACCATACTCACCCGAGTCAAGACCTCGGGACCGTTGCCTATCAAGGTAGCGCCTTTGACTGGCCGGGTAATCCGGCCATCTTCAATTAAATAGGCTTCCGACGCGGAGAAGACAAATTTGCCCGAGGTGATATCCACCTGGCCGCCGCCAAAGTTTTTGGCATAGAGGCCTTTTTCCACGGAAGCAATGATTTCCTCCGGATCGTGATCGCCAGGGAGCATATAGGTGTTGGTCATGCGCGGCAGAGGCGTGTGAGCGTAGGATTCGCGGCGGCCATTGCCGGTGACGGGCATGCCCATCAGCCGGGCATTCATTTGATCCTGCATATAGCCTTTGAGGATGCCTTTTTCGATTAAGGTAGTGGATTGGGTAGGCGTGCCTTCATCATCGATATTCAAGGAACCACGCCGGCCGGGCAGGGTGCCGTCGTCAACCACGGTGCAAAGCGGGGAGGCGACCTGTTCGCCAATGCGGCCACTGAAAGCGGAGGTGCCCTTGCGGTTGAAGTCGCCTTCCAGCCCGTGGCCGATGGCCTCGTGGAGGAGAATGCCGGGCCAGCCCGAGCCCAACACCACGGTCATGGTGCCGGCGGGAGCTTCGGTGGCTTCCAGGTTGATTTGAGCCTGGCGGATGGCTTCCTCGACATAGCTTTCCGCCCGATTTTCCTGAAAAAACAAATGATAGTCGCCGCGCCCGCCGCCACCCGCCGAGCCTTGTTCCCGGCGGCCATCCTGCTGCATGATGACGCTGATGTTGAGCCGGACCAGGGGGCGGACATCGGCGTGGAGCGCGCCATCCTGGGTGGCGATTAAAATGACTTCGTAGCTTCCCGATAGGCTGGCGATTACCTGTTCCACCCGGGAATCGCTTTGCCGGGCCAGGCTATCCAGGCGCCGGAGCAGCTCGATTTTGTCCTCGGTGGAAAGAGAGTGGAGCGGGTCGGTAGCGGGATACAACCGATGTTCCCGCTGCGGCGCGGCGATGGCTTGCTGGGAGGAATGCCGGCTGCGGACGATGGCGCGTACATTGGTAGCCGCTTCCAGGAGGGGGTCCAGAGCGATGACGTCACTGTAGGCAAAGCCGGTTTTGTCTCCGCTGACAGCGCGCACGCCAAAGCCTTGTTCAATACTATGTACCCCTTCTTTGACAATGCCATCTTCCAGCACCCAGGATTCATGGCGGGTGAATTGCAGAAAGACATCGGCGAGATCGGCGGGAACGGACAAAATCGTTGCCAAGACTTTAGATAGGTCTTGGGTATCCAGTCCCGCTTGAGTCAGTAAAGTGTTAGTGGCAATGGAAAGGTGGTTCGCTTGTTCTGACATGGAAGTGGTTCATAGTAAATATTAATGATTTATCTTCGCTATTCAGCGTGGGAATTGCAAATGCAAAATTCAGGTGAAATTACTCTGCAGTGATTTCGGGGGTTGCTGGTGTTTTGGATGCGTTTGCGTTTTGCAGTTCTTGTAGCAATTGCCTTGAGGTTTGATTGGCCTGTTCAATCTGCCCGGGCGAGGTGAGTTGCCGCATTGTTTGCCAGGCGCTCATGACCGCGCCGGGCGCATTCAACCGGGCTGCCGTCAATATCCAGGACAATGCCTGGATTTTTTCCGCGGGTTGTTTGGCCTGCTGGAACTTTAAATTGCCAAAATAGAGCAATGCATTGCGGTCACCCGCGGCCAGGGCTTGCCCGGCCCAGTGTTGGGCTTCGTCCTTTTTCCCTGCAGCCTCCAACAAGAGGGCCAGGCGAAATGGGGCTTCTTGAAATTGCTCAGCGGTGGCTTGCCGATACCAGTGGATAGCTTTTTCTAAATTCGAGGATGATTGGGTTTCCTGCCACCGGCGCTCGTAGAATTGTCCCAGGGCCAGGAATGCTTTGGGGTAGCCGGCATTGGCTTGTTCGAGATACAAGGATTCAGCTTTTTGAAGGTCTTGGGGAACGCCGAGTCCCTCTTCATACAAGCTGGCCAAAGATAATGCCGCATCTGCATCCCCTTGTTTCATGGCCAATTCAAAATAACGGCGTGCTTGTTGGAAATCGATCTCCACACCATTGCCCCTGAGATACAACTCTCCCAGCTTATAGCTCGCCTTGGCCACCCCTTGTTGGGACAGTTTTTCTAGCAAATCAATGGCTTGTTGGGGGGCACGGGGAACGCCGCTGCCATTCAGGCGTAGCTCCGCCCATTTTAATTGGGCCCCAATATGACCTTTCTCCGCTGCCATTTGATACCAATGGATGGCTTCTTTAGGCGGTGGGCCAGGCTGGGCGGTTTGTTCCAGCAAGCGGGCCAGGGCATAGGCGGCATTCAGGTTGCCTTGCTTGGCGTGACGGCGGTAAATGCTTTCCGCCTTGGTGATGTCTTTATCCACGCCAAAGCCCAGAGCATGCAGGCGCGCCAGCGCCAATTCAGCAGTGGGGTCTCCTTGGGTCAAAGCGCGTTGATAGTATTGAAATGCCTTGGCGGGATCTTGCGGCACCACTTGCCCTTGTTCATAGAGTTTCGCCAGCCTTTTGCTGGCACCGGCAATACCGGCATCGGAGAGTTTTTGGTAGGTGGCAAGGGCGGCCTGGGGGTCCCGGGGAACGCCCAATCCCTGCAGCCGCATGTCCGCCAAATAAAGCGCGGCGCTTTGGTTGCCTTGCTCCCTGGCTTTTTCCAGCCAGTGACGGGCCTTGTCCCAGTCGCTACGGTTGAAATAATAACGGCCGATGGCCGCTGCCGCGGGCAAGTAACCCTGGTGGTAGGCTTCCAGATAAAAACCGATGGCTTCTTCCGGCGCTTGTTTGACTTTTTCCGCCAACAGTCCCATGCCGTGTTTGGCTCTGGGAAATCCCCGCTCGGCCAGTTTTTGCCAATGCCGCTCGGCGGTTTCATAGTTGCCCTGTTCATAGGCGTGTTTGGCGGTTCGAAGGTCTGCGCATCCGTAAATGAATAACAAGCACGAGAGCAGCAGGCAGTTTTTGGTCATGGGCGGAAGGTTACCAATAAAATGTCAGGGTGGTGGTAAGACGATAAGCGTAGCGGGAAGACAGTTGATGTCGATAGGCGTTGCCGCCACGGAAGCCGCTGGCGACAAATTGCAGTTTGGCCCGTTCTCCCCACCTGCCGCCAATGACAAGATCTACCGCATCGCCAATGTGCTCGTCTTGGCCATTGGGGGCGATGGATAATCTTGCCGCGCGTAGCCGGTTTTCTGGATTAAGTTGGCGGTAGTGGTGATATGCGGCTTCCAGCCAGATTTGCTCGGCCAGCTTTATTCCGGCAAACCCGCTGATAATTTGCAGGTTGCTCAGGTTGGGGTTGAGGAATTCCCCGTAATAGCGGTAGCGGATTGTCCCGAATAACCGGCCCTTGTTATTGGCAATGGATGGCTGCAAATACAGATTATCGTTGCCCTTGCCGGTGCCCAGAGCGTAGTCGAATGCCAGACCAATGGTTTCATTATGGAAAAACCAGGCGGCGCCGATGTCAAAGCCGATGCCACCATTGACGTCAAAGGTTTCAAAACCGTTGACCCGCAGTTTGCCGGGTTTTTCTTGTTCAAAAGAGAGATTTTGGCTTTGCCCTACTACCGTGCCTGCATCCAGCCAATAACGAATAGAACTGGCAGGGTCGATTTTCCAGGTGCCGTGGGCCCTGGCGCCGATCCAGACCATCTCTGATTTGGGGCGGATGATTTCGTTCATGGAGACGACCCGGCCGATCTGGTTTTTTTTGACGTCGCTGTTTTCGTAGATCAAATAGCCTTCAACGTGATGACCGTAATAATAATGATGATCGAGATGGCCGATGACAAACATGCTGTCTTTCAGGCCGGTTTGTTCTTCCGCGCTCCCGGCCTGGCGTTCTTCCACCACCCGGCCGCCAAAAGCCAGTTCTCCGGTCAGCAGGGTGGTATTGAATTGCAACTGGAGGACGTCGAGCTGGTTGTCATACCACCAGCTCCTAGGGTCACGGAACTGCTTGCGGCCAAGCAAGATGCCCAGGGGCAGGTCATCCCATAGGTAAGGGGCCTCCAGATACAATTGGCGGGCTTCGAAATAGATGTCGTTGGCGGTGTTTTGCCCGGGAAGGCTCCGCAGATTCTTTAATTTCTGATAGAGATAGACTACCCGCAGATCGGTATTAAATTTCCAGCGCTGTCCCAATTTTCGCCAATAGCGCAGCCCGGCCCTCACCCTGCCTTCATTTTCTTCCGGGCGGCCAAGATCCAGCCGGTCCAGTCCCTGGCCTTGCACACCCCGGAGCGACAAATAATAGCGGGCTTTGTAATTGGGCGAAGGTTCGTTGGCGAAAGACAATGTTGCCAGACATGCCAGCAATAGCAGAGGGAAAATTTTTATCATTATTATGGCGCGAGTTGTTTTTTTAGCTCTTCTATGACTTGCTCAAGGGTTAGCCGGGACTGTGGCGTCCGGTGTTGGTTGATTATATCCAATAAGTGCTGGATTTTTGGTTTGAGGTGGGCGAGATCTTTATTTAAATCTTCTTTTACCAGTTGTCTTTTGATTTGTTGTTGGGCTTGTTGCGCTTCCGTCGGATGTTTGGCGGCTTTGAGCCGGTTGAGAAAATCAATGCGGCGGTTGTCGGCATAAATGGCCTGGCGATAGCGACGGATTTGTTCCGGACTGATTAAGGAAAAGCCTTGAATGTTTTGAAGGAAAAAGTTGTCAAAACTGGATGCACTGGATTCTTTCCAGGCGAGTTCAAACCGGGCCGCCTTTTCCGCGCATTGGGGGCAAGGGGGGAGGGTATTCTGCTCTGATTTGTTGGCGCAGTTCCCGACTATACAATCAACGGGATATCCGGTTTTCAAACGCTGCCGGGCAATAGTGCATTGTTGTGCTATGTCTTTAGTCGAGAGGTCCCCGTAAAAACGGGGAATCATCACCAAATCCACCTGCGCTCTTCTTTCGCCCAGAATGGCGCTTTCACAAAGGAGAGTCAGCCCTTCCAGCCGTTTTTGCCGAAGTAGATGGTGTCCCAGCCAATATAAAGATTTGCTGTTTCCTAGCCTTGCGGATTTTTGGTAATAAGCCTGTGCCTTGGTTAGAAAGTCAGGAAAGTGTTTCAGATTGGCTTCATAAAAGCGGCCCAGGACATGATTGGCTTCTTCCACACCTTCTTCCGCCAACTGGCGCAGAATTTCTTCTTGCTTGTCCAACAGATCGGAAGTGGCTTTGGCCAAAACACTGGCAGTTGCCAACAAGGAAAAGATAACGATGAAAGAAACCCGGGCAGCACTCAACATCCATGCTCCCCTTTAAAGTGAAAACCGGCGCTTTGATTCTCCTGCAGGATCTGATGAGTGAAAGGCTCGAGATCTCCCGAGAAATACCTCGGGGCAGAGTTGATGAAGCGGTTTTTTTGCATAAATACTTCAGGGGAGCCCTTGGCTGCGGCTGCGGCCAGATAATTATTATCGAAAGTATTTGCAGTAAAAGCCCCTTCCGCCGCCAGGTGATAAGGGTCGGCGATAAGATCGCGGGATTTGTCATAGGCCAGGCTGATAGTCGCCACTTCTCCGCCATACTTGCTGTTGTGGATAAAAGCGTTGTCCCGCAGGGAAATATTGCAGCTGTTGCGGATAAAGATGCCGTTTCCCCAGTTATAGGCAGCTGTATTGGCTTGAACGATGGCATAATCGCTTTCGCTCAAGCCAATGCCGTTGCCGTGATTGGCCATGGTAATGTTGCCAGTAATCAGGGTGCGGAAACTGCTGCGGTCGGTCATGATGCCGCTGCCAACATTGCCCAGAGTCAGGTTCTCACCAATGACGGAGTCATCAACCCGCCGGGAAATAATAATCCCGTGGGCATGACCGGCATTAACCACGTAGTTTCTGGCAATGAGCAAGCGCCTGGAATCATCGTGGGGGTCAATGTTGTAGATCACATTGTTGTGATAAGCGTTACCGACAATGACAGCGTCCGAGGCCAGCCGGCTGTAAAAACCGAAGAAATTGTCTTCGAAGTGATTGCCAATCAGCCAGCCGGTAGGCAGGGCGCTGGCATGTAAGGAATGTTTTAGTCCTGATAGAGGGGAAATATAAGCGGCTTTTCTATCGAACTGGGAAGCCATGGACATCCCGAAAGTACTGGATTTGCCTTTATAGCCCAACCCTTGAAAAGCCGAGTTGGCGGCATAAATTTTTCCTCCCGCTCGAATAGTGATATAGGGCCTGGGGAATTGCACGCCGGTTTTTAACAGCTGGGTTTCTGGCAATTTTTCGCGGGGACCTGGGTTGCCACGTTTGTGGTCCCAACTGGTCACTGTACTATCGACAATGAAAAGACGTCCAAAACTGGCCAAAAAAGTCCCGTGGCGAAGCGACAGGCGCAAGGTCTGATTGCGAATGACCAGGGAGGCGGTGGGAAATACCACGATTGGCCGGTAACTGATGAAGGTATGGGCATCAATTCGTTTGAAAACATTAGGGTCGTCAATAAGCCTGGCCAGCTTGGCCAGATCGTAAACACCGTTGGCGATCACAATCGCCTGTGGGTTGAAAATGCCCGCTTTGCGCCACGCGGCCCGCATCTCCAACAGGTTGGAGACCGGAAGCAAATAGATATTTTCCGCTGGCATCAAAATAACGTCATTGCCATGGAATTTTTCCGGGACTTTATGGCGCACCGCTTTTACGGTGTATTGCCGCCAGTTGATTTTGTGATAGCTGGCTAGCATCTTGTTCAAGCGGGCTGGATTTTCTGCCTGCACTATCATGGGCAGGAGCAACCCGAGTCCGCCTGTCAGGCGTTTTAGAAAAAGAGCGCAATAACCCATCGGAGTCTTTTATTGTTTCCGCAGCCAGGTGGAAAAAAGGTCAACCTCCACAAAAGCGGCGTTGCCCAAAAGGCGCCAATCGAGGGGCTGATCCGGTTTGATGACGGCATTTAAATACATCACCGGATGGGTGGACACGCTTTGCAGCGGGGCGGCTCTCTCCAGTTCCAGCGAGGCACCGCTGCGCAGGCTGTGCAAGGTGCCAGTGATGGTTTGGCCGGAGGCAAGGCGGATTTCAGCCGGCGCCCCGATGACCAATTTTTCAGCCGTTTTGGCGTCGAATTTTGCATCCACGTATAAATTCTGATCAACAGGTAGCAGCGTTACCACGGGCTCCCCCTCGGCAACAAAGTTGCCGTCGAGCAGATGCCAGGAGACGATCCGGCAGTGACAGGGGCTTTCAATGACATTCCCCCCGCCATTGCGCAATTTCAAAGTGGCCAGGACTTGTCCGGGCTTGACTTCTTGCCCGGGTTGAATCGGTGTTAACTTGGCTATCCCGTTGCCGAGGGATCTGAGTACGGTAATGGGCCCGTCAACTTCTGCCGCCATGCTTTCCACAATAAACAGGCGGTGATATATCCCGTTGCCAATGAGCGCCAATAAGCCTGCCAATACCAACAGCATGGCCGCCAAACCCGAAAAGCGCCTGACCTGGAACATAAAACGCTGCCACGGCGACCTGGTGGAAGTGGACTCGATCGCCGTAGGTTTCGGGCTAAAAGCATCCCGTTTGATGACATCCAGCACATCGTCCACAGCGACAATATCGCCATTCAGATAGGCATTGATTACCTGATGCAGTACCGCCAACTGAGGGCGGTCCAGATTGACAAAGCGATAACCGATTTTATTGTCGCCTTCGATTTCATAGACTTTCTCCAGTTCGACATCGATAGCGGTTTCAATGCCGTTGAAATCAAAAATCAAACGGCCGCTTAAATGACGTTGGGCGCGGATCTCCTCGGGCAGTGAATAGCCTTTGGTTTTCATGAAATGTTCCACAACGCTCATGTCTGACTGGGAGGTTGGCAAGTCCGAAGGCTGCCTGAGCGAAAGGCCGGAAACCGACCAGTCAAACACTTTCAACAAAATGCCATGGTATACGAATTTGGCGGGAATCTGATAACGGGCATGGCGCCTGGTGTATTCGGCCTCGTGTCTGAGTTGTTGAACGGTTTGGTTTTCCACAATATTCACCCCTAGAAAAAAGGAAAATTAATCCACTGTTGCGCATCGGTCAAAGTTCGAAAAAGGTCGCGGCTGTCATAAACCCCAGTCATGAACAAAATAAAGGTAATAAAACAAACGATATAAAATGCCAACGACAAATTCGAGCTTGCAGCTTTATACCAGGCGTCCCAGCGTTTGCCCTGGCTCTTTAATGTGGTTTTTTGCCGGGTCCATTTTTGTTTGTAGAGATGATTGAGAATGTAAACCTTGACGATGGAACCATAGATTTGATTGAAGTAGATCAGCAGCGGCCAGCTGATGTGCAGTTTTCTGCCGGTGGATGCCAGCATTAGGGTTTGCAAGTAACGAATCAAGGCAACCCACCAAATGGATACAGCCCATAACCCGGGTCCGTATTTCAATGAGGCGATGGCGACCGAACCCAAGCCGAACAAAGAAGTCCACATGGAAAGACGCTGGTCTATCAAGCACCACCAGGTGAAAAAGCCCATTTTGTTGCGTTGCACTTTCAGGGCCCGGCTGTTGGTCCGCAGCATATTGCCAAACCAACGCCGCATAAGCACGGTGGCGCCAGTGAAGAAATTGGGGTGAGGGGGTTCTTCCACGGTGATAATTTGAACGTCAGGGATATACCACATTTCCCAACCGTTCTTTAACAAATAATACCAACTGGATTTATCATCGCCGGTCAAAAAATTGAAGCGGCCCAATCGCCAATGTTCAATAAAATCCCTTTGAACCGTATCGATGAATTCGGGCTCGATAATCAGATTGGCCCGGAACATGGACATCCGGCCGGTCAAAGTCAATACCCGCCGAGCCAGGCCAAAAGAAGACATATAAACATGGCGCTGGGCGAAGCGCAATTGATACCAGCGCCGGTACCAGTGGATTGATTTCTGATTGCCTTCCAGTTTGCAGTCTTCGTCGGTGGTCAGTGCCCCTAGGCGGGGGTTGAGGGCAAAAAACCGGAAGCAAGCTTCGGTAGAGCCTGGGGTAAGAATGGAGTCGCCATCAATCACAGAAACCACGGCGCGATGATGATTGACTGGCGTGCTGGCAACCGCGCGGAATCCCGCCGCCAAGGCGTCTCTTTTTCCAGTGCCGGCAATGCGCACGATTTTGAGCTGAACGTGATCGGGCGGTTGCTGAGACCTGAATAGCGCCCGGACGATATTTTCTTCACTAATTTCCACAACGGAAGCGATAATCGTGGCGGGTACCGGAGAACGGATCGCTTCACGAATGGCTTCCCGGTAAACCTCAATGGTGACATCCGTGCCGATTCTGAAAGTAGTCAATAAGAAAAAAACGTGTTCCGGATTGCCGCTATCGCCCATTGCTTCGGTTTGCTTTCGCCAGCGGGGGAAAACATGCTTTCGATAAATGAGACTGCGTGTGAAATGAGTCAGGCTCCAACTGTAACGCCATAATGATAGCCCCCCTAAAAGGAGCACGAACTCTCGGGCGCCAGGTTGAAAGTAAACTGGTGGTAGATATAAGGCACAGGCCACCAGAGCCAAGGCATAAATCAGGAAGGGCAGCATGACCAATGGGATAAATTGACGTTACGATTCATAGAGAACGGTTTTTAGCGGCAGGGTTGAAGAAATTGTTGGGGGTCAACCTTTTCCGAAAGGCGGATGGTTTTTTGCTTGCTTTTCACAATAATAGTGTTCCCGCAAATTTTCCTCTGCGGTAATCGCACGATTTTGAAGCCGCCGCTTTCATTGTTATAGAGATAGTTGCCATACACTTCATTATCCAAGCCATCACTCGGCGTATCGCCCCCCAGGCGAATTCCAGCGCCGAGATTATTATAAACCTGATTGTAACGAATGATGTTTTCATTGCCCCGTACTGAGATACCGGCCACGTTGGTATCTTTTTGCTGAGTGCATAAATTATACTCAATGAGGTTGTAGCGGCTACCTTCCTTGATATCAACGCATTCGCTGCCTTGGGAGTGGATGACATTATGGTGTATCCAATTGCGGTCGGAATGATCAATTTCCCTGTCGGGATTGACGTCTTTTGCAATTTGTTCAGGCGCCGTGCCGATGTAAATGGCTTCTCCATTATGGCCGCCGCCACCCATTCGAAAATCCCGTTGCCCACAATTGGCAATCCAAGAGTGGGCTATTTCGTTGTCATGGGCCTGATATTTCAATCGCAGGCATTCGTCCTCGGCATTTTTCAATTCCATATCGAGCAAGCGCACGCCTTGTATGCCTATGTTTTTAAGCCCTTTGATATAGACAAGTTTTTTTCGGTAACCGGCATTGCCATTCTTGTCAATCAGACCGTCCACCGTAAAATTATGAAGCTCCATAAACGAATGGCGCAGAGAAATCACATAAGTCTTGCCCGCGCCTTTGACAATAGTGCCTGGACGGCCGACAATCCGGATTGGAGCATATTGGGTGCCTGCGCGGACGCTCTGGAAATCCTGGTAATAAATGCCCGGCAATAATACGACAGTATCCCCAGGATAGGCTTTTTCCAACGCTTTTTGAATGGTTTTAAGTGGCCGGGCGGGAGAGGAACCTGCCGCCCGGTCATTGCCATCGATGTGCACAAAAAAATAATTCCCAGAGATAGTAGAATCCGGGCTGACGCTAGTGGCACAGCCTGTCGCAGTCACCAAGCCAACTAGAACCAGCCATTGCCATCGAGCCACAAGCCACATATTACCAACAGATGCCTTGATATTTTCCTGAGCTGGTTTTGTCTGTGATTCTCGCCAAATCAATGATGTGGTGAGAATCTTGGCGAATCAAGGGCTCGAGTTTATCTTTAATTTCATCCGTGTTGTGTCCTACCACTAAAACATCGGCATGACCAATGACTTCTTCGATATTTTCCCGCAACAAATTGGAAATATGGGGGATGTGATTGAGAATGTAATCCCGGTTCGCACCCGTGAGGGAGGCGAGATGGACATTACGATCATAGACAAGCAGGTCGAACCCTTTTCCGATCAGCATTTCCGCCAGTTCCACCAGAGGGCTTTCCCGCAGATCATCAGTACCAGCTTTAAAACTGAGGCCCAATAGGCCAATTTTCCGGCGTCGGGTGGCTTTTATCATTTGGTAAGCGCGTCGGATTTGGTCGGCATTGCTATAGAGCAGAGAGTTGAGCAAAGGGGTTTTCAGGTCCAAATGCATGGCCTTATAATTGATGGCCCGCACATCCTTGGGCAGGCAAGAACCGCCAAAGGCAAATCCCGGCCTTAAATAATAGGGGGACAAATTGAGTTTTTGATCCATGCAAAAGATCTCCATGACCTTTTGACCGTCAATACCTTGTTCCTTGGCCAGATTGCCGATTTCGTTGGCAAAGGTAATTTTTACCGCATGCCATGCGTTATCCGTATATTTGACCATCTCCGCCGTAGGTATGTCGACCTGGATAATGGGGGCAGGAAGATCCCTGTAAAGGGATGCGATTTGCTCCCCATCTTGTGGTGAAGAAGCGCCAATGACGGTTTTGGGCGGGTTGAAAAAATCATAAATCGCGGTGCTTTCCCGGAGAAATTCCGGGTTGGAAACATAGCCAAACCCCTCGTCCACCTTTAAGCCCGAAGTTTTTTCCAGCGTGGGTATGGCTAGATCGTAGGCTGTGCCAGGTAGAACGGTGCTGCGCATGACTATAATATGGCGCTGATTTTTTTGCGCTATGGCGCTACCAACTTCTTCACATACTTTATGCACATAATCCAGATCAAGGCTGCCGTTAGAATAACTGGGGGTGCCAACGCAAATGATGGAAATGTCTGATTCGAGAACGGCGCTTTTAATGTCAGACGTGGCTTTCAAACGGCCCTGTTCGACAGCCGTCTGGATATATTCCTCCAGATCTTTTTCGACAATAGGCGATTTGCCTTGGTTGATTAAATCGAGTTTGGTTTGATTGACATCCACGCCAATGACGGAATGGCCATTTTTGGCCATACAGGCGGAACATACCGCACCTACATAACCTAATCCTATGATACTGATATCCATTAGATAAACCTCCAGCGAGCAAAATCCACAATTAAAACCACATTCGTTTCCCCATCTGACTGTGACGATAATTTGGTTTGCTATATTAATATATTCTGACAAAAAAGTGTGAGAGAAATATTACAAATGACTGGATGTTCTGACAGAAAGGATGGCGGGTTTAAAAAACGGCGTGAAATCAAAACGAATTAACTTATGATCCGGGATGTTTGGCAGAGTGAAGCCAACTGAAAATAGAGAAGAATCGGGGGCGTTTTTTTTAGCGAGACAAATAGCGCCGCTAAAATAATCGCTAGAAGCGGCAGTGTTGCAGTGCGGGAAAGGTGTTTCGTACCCGCTCGAGGTGCTGGAGATCGATGTTGGCGGTGCATACGCCCGGAGTCTGTGCCAACCGGGCCAGCACTTTACCCCAAGGGTCGATGATCATGCTGTGACCATAGGTTTCCCGGCCATTGGCATGGATGCCCCCCTGATTGGCGGCAATCACATAACATTGATTCTCAATAGCACGAGCGCGCAGCAAAACCTCCCAATGGGCGGCGCCGGTTCGGGCGGTGAAAGCGGCCGGGACCAACAGGATTTCCAGGCCTTTTTTCGCCAGCAATCGAATGTATTCTGGAAAACGCAGGTCGTAACAAATAGTCAGACCCAATTTGCCGAAGGGCGTATTTAAAAGCACGGGCCTGTCGCCTGCTTCAATAGTATCGGATTCCCGGTAACTTTCATCGCTGCCTGGCACATCCACATCGAACAAATGGACTTTGTCGTAGCGGGCCACTCGCCGTCCTTGGGTATCATAGATCAAACAAGCGGCACGGATTTTTTCAGGGTTGTGGCTTTGCAGGGGCACGCTGCCGCCTACCAGCCAAAGCTGGTGGTGACGGGCGCAATCGGCGAGGAAAGTCTGAATAGGCCCTAGACCATCGGGCTCGGCCAAGGCGAGTTTGTCATGGTCTTCACGGCCCATAAAGGCGAAATTTTCCGGTAACAGCACTAATTTTGCCCCCTTATTGGCGGCTTCGCAGATGAGTCGGTTGGCGGTGCGCAAATTGTCCGCCAAATCATCGCTTGAGGTCATTTGTATGGCAGCGGCGATAAATTCATTCATTTTCGATTTTTTCCAGTGATTTCACTCAGTCCTTTCCAAATGCCATGCAGCAACGTGCCGGGCAGGCTTCGCCGGACCCGGGTAATCACAGGGTCGTCCCAGGTGCCATTGATAGCGTATTGGCTTTGGGTCAAGCTGTCCAGTGGCGCATTAAAGGTTTTTTGGGCAATCCCGGCCGCCTTGCCAATACCGCTGTTTTGACGGTATTTGAAAAGCCCAAGTGTCAGGGGCGTGTTGGGAATTACGGTGACGAATTCGTTGACTTCTTTCTTGCTCAGATCGACTTCCCCTGTCACGAAGATTCTTGCCGGGACCGATTCAATCAATAAATTGTCCGTAACAGCGCGGCCATCGGCAAGGGTCATGGCGCCGGTTATACGATCATAGGCCAGGCCCGATTGGAAAAGATCACTAAAATCCAGTCTTAGTCTGCGCTGCAACGTGCCCAAATATAAAATGCCCAGCAGGCGGCCAGCGCCGGGTTCAATATCCAGTAAACGCCCCCGTCCCAATTTGAATTTGACCTTACCATCAAGCGCATTTAATGCGAATTGGTAAGGCGCGCCAGGCCAGCGCAAATCAAAGTCGATTTTGGCGGGGGTTTCGGCAATGGGGGTTGTGTGGCCGATTCGTTTTAAAAACTTACCCAGATTTTTACTGCGTAATCGTCCTTTAGTATGGGTTTGCTCAGGGATAAGAGACCACCAACCTTCGGCATGGAGCTGATGGGTATCGGCGTCTGCGTGCAGGGTGAAGTCGATTTTTCCTTGTTCAGAAGCCGCTTCCAGATTCAATGGGCCAAGATCCCGCTTCTCCCACAAAAGGCGGTGAGTATAAAGGTTGAGCCTGGGCAGTTTTTCCAAAGAAAACCGGGATTTGTCAGATGGCGATGAAGCGGAAAGCGATACCAGCGGCGTAAGGTCGAGAAAATCCAATTGCCCATTCAGCGCGTTTTGTTTGCTGAAGTAAGACCACTTCCCCTGGGTAAAGGAGGTTCCGACGGTACCTTGCCAAATACCGTTCCGAGAGAGTCCCTGAAAGGCGACTTTTCCCCAATCCCGGTGCCAGTTCCAAAGGTGGTCGGTTTCCAGGGTAATGGAGAGAAAAGACGCTTGTTTATTGTTAAGCGTCCAGGACCCAAAAAAGCTTTGCCAATCGTCCAATGAAAGCTTCGGCAAAGAACCTTCGATAGTGAAACCTTTACCCCCATTCTTTGGTGTGGGCGGCGGTTGCCCTATGCCGATCCGGCCACTGACGGGGGTGAGATGTTCATCGAGCATCAGATTAGCGTGGATATTGCCATAATCCAGGTTGAGGGGGTGAGGGGTAGCGGCATCGAGCCAACTCGTCAGAAGTAGCAGTCGGGATTGATCCTTCGGTTTTGCCAGGGGGGCTGGGAGTTTGATTTGCATCCCCTCCAGATTGGAGCGGAAGCCTAGACGCGGCGGGATGGCATCATTGTGGTCGATATCCAGGCTGGCCGTCACGGCAGTGCTACCTTCGGCTATTTCAGTAATTTTTGGGAAGAATTGTCGGGATAGCCACGGTGAGTCAATACGGGTATCGAACTGGGCGTGGGTGTTTCTTGCTTGAGTCACTATGGTCAGCTTGGCGGGTTGTCCCGAAAACCTGCCTTTGAGGTAAGATCGCATATCCTTTTCGGTGAAGTTGAGGTTGCCGGATAATTTTTCCAGCTTTAATGGATAAGGCTTCATTGCCATCCGGGCCTTTTTGATGGTGGCTTTTCCGCTCAGATGAAAGGGGATTGTCTTCTTTAATGGGATGGCAAGCGATAGATCCAGATATGCGGAACCCTGGATATCGCACCATTGCAATAACGTATTCACGGGTTCTTGTAGCGGGGACTGCCGCAAGACATGAAAGACTTCTTTAGCCTGGTTAGAGGTGGTGCCATGGATGTCGAAGGTGGGGCTGAGACCAATCGCTTGGATTTCCCCCCGTAATCTTCCAATTTTTGCGCCGGCGAATTGACTCTGGTCGAGTTGGATAACCAAATGGTCGTTGTTAAGCGATAATACTCCGTTGGCGTGGGTGACTGCCGGCCAGTCCCGGAGAAAGTCAATGGTTAAATTGTGGGTGGTCAATACCGCCTCGTTTATTCCGCTTTTGTCCCGGAATGGAAACCGGGAAAGGTTGCCTCGTATTAGTACTTTACCTCTGGCATCGCCGCGCAGTGGGGAACGGTTAAACCAGGCAGCCAAGTCGTGTGGAATTTGTTTGGGAAGATAATGCTTGATGGCTTTCATGTGGAGTCTGGAGATAATAGCCATTCCCTCCACGGTTGGCTTAAAAGGCTGCCGCCTCTCCCAAACAAGGCCAAGTTTCAAAGTGGCATCCAGATCCGGGTTTGCCAGACGCAGGTGAGGGGAATGAAACCGCCAGCCTGGCTTGTTTTTTTGCCAGGTAATCAAGCCCACCGCCTTGTCGAGGGAAACAGGCTTTCGCAGCAAGGCGGGAAAAGCAAGGGTGGCTTGATGGGTTTGCAAGTGAAGCTGCCCTTCCTTTAGATTACCGCAGAGGTTGGCGCTGACATTTTTTACCTGTGGCCATGATTGGTTTGGGCCGATGAAACTGATTTGGCGCAGTTCTCCGCACGCCGCCAAATGATGGGTGGACTTTGGTTGACGGTGCCATTCCAAGGAAAAATTGCGCAGACCGCCGCTGAGCGTGTAGCCGCGCAGCTGAGCCATATTTGAAAGCCCTGGTGCCGAAAGAATAAGATGCAGTGGGGCTTGAAGCTCATCCAAATCCAGATTTTTTATAGCTAGTTTGAGGGTATGCGCAGGACTTGAATAGTCCAATGACAGGCTGAGGTGCGTCGCCTTGTGGTTCAATTCAGGATATATGGTGAAATCGGTCAGTTCCAGAGAATATTGTTGATCAGAGTGCCGCCAGCGGAACCAGGTCTGAATTTTGGCAAGGGTGACTGGTGGATTCCTCCGTCCCACGGCAAGTCCGTTAAGTTGAAGCTGACCCTGTAATTGGGAGAGATGACGGGGTTCCCAATCGCCCCATACGCTTAAATTGCCTTCACCCCTTTGGCAGGAAAAATGTTCTAGAACAGAGGGCAGCCATGGGTACTCATCTTGGGAAATCAAATCTGTTTTACGGATAAATTGTTGGATGGGGTGGAGTTGCAGGGTTTGCAAATCCAGATAGAAATGGCCGCGCCAGGCGGCTGGATTCGTTAGTTTGCCTTCAAATTCGGTATCCAGGTGAATCTTCCCGGTATTCTGGCCTGGTGGTATTAAGAAAACCTGCAGTCGGTGATGACGGCCTTGATTATCCAGCCTTAATGAGACGTCACGAAAGGGAATGGATAGTGTATTTTTGCCCGGATTATAAAGAGTGATCTCGCTATGGAGCAGTTCAAAGCGCCCGTCACCAAAGGTCAAATCGGAATTCCCCTGGGTTTCCCCCAAACCCTTGATACGAAAGTCACCATCCTTTGTTTTTTGGATTTCCAAACGGGCGCCGAGAATGCGAATGAGCGAGGGTGTGAGTGATCCTGTTAATACGCTGCCCGGCAGGTCAATGGCAACCTGGACTTCATCAAAGAGGCGGGTTTGCTTGTCCGTTGGGCCAATGGAAATTCCGATCAATCGCAGTTCAGGCGTCCAGCCGTGGAGATGGGCCCGCAGTTTTTGAATTTGAAGCGGTATCCCCAGTTCCTGGGAAAGTTTCTTTTCCCAATGGTGTCGGGTCCGGTCAATGCTGGGTAGAATCCAAGCTCTTAGCAGGGTGATTGCTAAGGCGAGCAATACCAGAAAGATGAATAGCGTGAGCCGGGTAAAGCGGAGTGTATGGTGGAAGAGTTGCACAAGGCAAGGTCAAAGTAAGACGACGTCGTATTGCTCTTGATTATATTGTGGTTCCGCCCGGAAGCGGATGCGGATTTTTAAAAACTTTTCCAGTTCCGCCAGGGTAGTGGCTTCTTCATCCAGCAATCTTTCGACAACTTCATTGGAGGCCAAGACCAGCAAGGACTGGACTTCATACAGCCGAACCTCGCGGATAATTTCCCGGAATATTTCCAGGCACGTGGTTTCCGCGGTTTTGAGAACGCCCCGGCCGCCGCAACTGGGACAGGGCTCGCAGAGAATATGTTCCAGGCTTTCCCGGGTGCGCTTGCGGGTCATTTCCACCAGTCCCAAAATGGAGACTTCGCTGATGGTGTTTTTGGCGTGATCTTTTTCCAGGCTTTTTTCCAGAGCCTTGAGCACTTGCTTGCGGTGCTCCTCGTCCTGCATATCGATGAAGTCAATGATAATGATGCCGCCCAGATTGCGCAGGCGCAGTTGCCTGGCAATGGTCTGGGCGGCCTCCATGTTGGTCTTGAAGATGGTTTCTTCAAGATTGCGTCCCCCGACAAACGCCCCGGTATTGACATCGATGGTGGTCATCGCCTCGGTTTGGTCAAACACTAAATGACCGCCGGACTTCAATTGAACTTTGCGCTGGAGGGCTTTTTGGATTTCATCTTCGATACTGTAAATGTCGAACAAGGGCCGCTCGCCTGTATACAGTTCAATCAAGGGAGCAACTTCCGGGATGAACTCTTCGGCGAAACGCACCAGGTGATGATAGGCTTCGCGGGAGTCGATACGGATTTTTTCTACCTTGCCCCGGTACAGATCCCGTAGCGCGCGGATTGCCAGGGGCAGGTCTTCATGCACCAGGCTGCGGATGGGGGCTTCGGTGTAACGTTCCTGAATGGCATTCCAAAGTTTGAGCAGAAACAGCATGTCCGCCCGCAGGACGAACTCATCGGCGCCTTCGGCGGCGGTGCGGGCAATGTAGCCGCCGCATTCGTGTTCTTCCCGGAATGCGTCGATGCAGGCTTTGAGGCGTTCCCTTTCGTTCTCGCATTCGATGCGTTGAGAAATGCCGGAAATCGGGGAAAAAGGCATATATACCTGGTAGCGGGAAGGAACGGAGACTTCCATGGTCAAGCGCGCTCCCTTGCTCCCGAGAGGATCTTTGCTTACCTGCACCATGATTTCCTGGCCTTCGTGGAGCAGCGCTTCAATGTTCCCGTTTTGTTCGTTTTTTTGGAGATTTTGGGTCAGGTCGGAATAATGGAGAAAAGCGGCGCGGTCCAGTCCGATATCCACAAAGGCTGCCTGCATGCCCGGTAGCACCCGGCATACCTGGCCCTTATAAATATTTCCCACCAGCCCCCGTTTGCAAGTTCTTTCGATGAAAATTTCCTGAAGTATCCCGTTTTCCACCAACGCGACCCGGGTTTCGGGCGGTGTTACATTAATCAGGATTTCATCGCTCATAAAAGTTGGATGCCGGCTTGTTGTAGTAAATTTGCGGTTTCAAAAAGCGGCAGCCCCATCACGCCTGAGTAGCTGCCTTCGATGCGTTTGACAAATATCGCGCCCTTTCCCTGGATAGCATACGCGCCTGCCTTATCGGCAGGTTCTCCGGTTTGCCAGTAGGCTATTATTTCATCTTCTGACATAGGCCGGAAGTGTACTTGGCTTTCACTCAATTGGCAGCGTTGTTTTTTATCGGTATCCAGGCATACGGCGCTCAATACCCGATGGGTTCTCCCGGACAACCTTTGCAGCATGGTGATCGCGTGTTTCCGGTCCCGGGGTTTACCAAGAATCTCGTTGTCCACCACCACAATCGTATCCGCTCCAAGCACGGGGATTTGATCGGGATTGTGCGCTTGCCCCGCTTTGGCTTTTTCTCTTGCCAAACGAATCACAAAATCCAGGGGGTCTTCGTTTGGCAATGGGGTTTCGTCGATATCCGTTACCACAGTTTTAAAAGAGACGCCAATTTGGGCCAAGAGTTCTCGGCGCCTGGGGGAGGCAGAGGCTAATAAGATACTGGGCTTGGTCATAAGGGTTAACGGTGATAGGGATGACCTTGCAGCAAACTCCAGGCGCGGTAAAGCTGTTCCGCGACAATGATGCGAACCAGGGGGTGGGGGAATGTCATTTTGGACAGGCTCCACTTATCTTGGGCATGTTGCAGGCAAGCGGGTGCCAACCCCTCCGGCCCGCCAATCAGTAAAGCCAGGTCAAGGCCGCTTTGCAGCCAGCAGGAAAGCTGTTGGGATAATTGCTCTGTTGTCCATTGGTGACCGTCTTTATCCAGGGCAATGATTCGGCTACGGGGAGGTATGGCTGCCAGCATTTGCTTGCCTTCCTGTTCAATCAGGCGCTGAGTATCGGTATGTTTGTCCCTTTTTTTTAACGGAATTTCCTTCAGCGCCAGGCGGCATTCTTTGGGCATTCGCTTGGCGTATTCGAAAAAACCTGCCTGAATCCACTCCGGCATGCGGTTACCCATGGCGATAAGGTGAATGCGCACGAGATCAGTTCACGCCGGCAGGTGTTTGTCATTTGCTTTTGAAGCAAGGCAAAGTATTTGCCGCTTATCCAAACCTATCATTGCGGTGGGTAAAGCCGGTAACAGGCATTCAGAATAGATTGCCGGGCCAACGGTTCCTGGGTTTGGCTGGCGTATTTCTGCAGGCATTGCCCATAGTTTTTCGGCCCGAAAACGGCATTCTTGGTTTTGTAGGCGGATTTGTCAGGAAATTTTTTTTCGCATCGGGCGATATTTTCCATGGAGCCACCATAGGTCATGGTGCCGGGCATGGAGTCCAGTAAACACTCCCAATAATTATCGGGTCCGAATAGCGCATCGGTAATTCCTGCCTGAGCATTAGCCCAGGAGCAGACCAGCAATGGAATCAAAATATGGGTGAATGTTCGTATTTTCATAGTCTTGAATGAGTTTGGTGGATAGGACAACCCTCTATTGAGTATGGCCGGGTTATGAAAAACCGTCAAACCACAAATGCCGCAATCAGCAACAGGAATGCCACCAGCGCGGCGTAGGGGCGCAGATCTTTCTTAATCATGGAGGTAACAGAAGGCTCCAATTGCAAGAGATTTTCAGCCAGTTGTTTTGGCGCTTGGAGTCTGTGATAGTCCATGCCGGTCATCACCGCCAGAGATTTGAGGTGGGTTTCTTCTAAAGAAGAGGTGAGCCATTGATTGGATTGCAATTGCTTGATATGGGGGTGGTAACGGGCCGAAATCGCGGTCTCAGGGAGATCGCTTTGTTGCCAAAACCCAAGCATTTGATTGTTTAGATCCAGTTTGGGAATGGGGGAGGGGTGAAGCTTCCCAACACCGACAATTAATCCTGATGTTTTTCCGGTGGAACTCCGGTAATGCGGTTCTAGAGCAGTCTCTGGCACTTGCTGCCCATCGGTAAAGAAAACCAGTTGGGCATCCAGTTTTTTGAGCTGACGCAGCCCGCTAAACAAACCGTAAGCAATGTAACTGTCCGCCGCCCAGGCACTGCGCCAGTCGATTTGGGAGAGTGCATTAACGATGGCGGGCATATGTTGACACACCTCGATGGGGTGTAGCAGTAGTTGGGTATTTTTATGGGTGAATATCCCCAGGCCCACTTGAGAGCCGCAGGGCAGCGCCAGAATCGCTTGTTTAAGGGCTGTCTTGGCATAGGATAGCCGGTCAGAGGGTAATCCTTCCACATGATAGTCCCGGGTATTCATGCTTTGGGTGATGTCGAAGACAAATACAAACCGGTTAATTTTCTGTTCCCTTTCCCAAATCGGGTGGAATAGGGTTGTTGCCAGCAGTAATACGGCCAGCGCCCAAAACCAAAAGCGCCAATTTAAGCTTTGGATCATGGCCCCCCCTTGGGAATCCCGGGCATAGTGGCAAAAACACTGGCTTTGGTGCCTTGCCATTTGGAGGCTTCCCGCTCCCGGGGTGGCAGGGTGATACGCAAGGCATATTCCAGATGGTAACAGGCATCCCGGTTGCTGGGATCAAGGCGAACGGCTTCCCGCAAATACTGCCGGGCCAGTCCCAGTAAAGTTTGAACCCGGGAATAAGCCCAAACCCCGGATTGGTTCCAATAGTTGGCCGCTTCGCGCAGATACAGGGAGCCAAGGTTATAAGCCAAATTTGCCCTGAGTTTTCCCTGGGTTCTGGGCAGGATTTGATTATAGAGTCTCAAGGCTTCCATAGTATTACCTCGGCGGTCGTGCCAATTGGCCTTCGCGGCAATGAGGATTGGATCGGCCAGGTCTTTAACCGTGATTGAATCAATTTGTGCCAAAGCCTGGTTGAATTGCGCTGTTTCCCATAGTTTGAACCCTTCCCAAGTCGTGTAAGCCAGCAGTCCCAGGATGACAGCCAGGGTGAGGGTGGAAACGGAAAACAAGAGCTTGATTAAGGCCATGATGAGATCTCCATGGCTTTTAACGCCAGCAATGGAATGCCTAGCAATAACGCAAGCCCATAGCCAAAATTGGACAGATCACGGCGTGGCAGAAGTTCTTCATACTGTAAGGGTTGATTTTCCAGCCGGTCAATTTCCGCTATTGCCTGGGCCAGGCTTTCAGGATTTTCTGCCTCAAAAGCGCGATAGGGAACACCCAGGGTTTGGAAATATTGATGAAGAAAATACTCTGGTGTTGTTGTCTCCGACACATTTCGCTTTGGCGGTTTCAGAAGGCTGATGCCATTGGGGTTGCGGAGATAAATCCAATACAGGCGCACATCCAGGTCCTGAAAATCCTGGCGCAGGCGGTCTTGGGTATCGACATCAATCCGGGCGGCGCCGTCAGAAACCAACAGAATGACCCGGGCGCCAGTGAGTGGTTGATTGCGGAACTGCTCGAGCGCCATGGCCAGTCCCGGAGCAATATTGGTATTGCCGCTGCCGCGCAGGCCAATGGCCCGAATGGCGGCTTTAATCGCTTCCCGGTCTTGGGTAAGGGACAAAACATGAGCGGGGGCGGTACTGAAGGAGACCATGGCGAACAAATCTTCTTGTCGGTTGGATACAAAATCCAATAACAATTGCCGGGCGGCGGCGCTCTTGGTTTCCTTGGCCGCCCCTCCCATGTAACGGCCGGAAAAATTTTCATTCATGCTGCTGCTGCGGTCGATGGTTAAAACGATATGAGCGCCTGTGCCGGTGCGTTGTATCTTTTGTTCGGTAATGAAGGGACCGGCGAGGCCAACGACTATTGCGGTCAATAAAATGAAAGTGGAGAAACGCCGAAAAAGGTCGAGAGACTTTGACCTGCGATCTTCAGGCAAGCAAGCGGTGGCAGGATAGGCAAACCGCTTTTGCCCACGGCGCCAAAAGGGAAGCAGGGTGAATGGCAGTAAGGCAAACCAAGCAGGGGCGAGAAAGTCTATCGAGGGCATTGTTTTTCAGCTTCTGCGCATTGACGGCACAATTCCTCCAATTCGGAAACGGAGTAGTATGTTGCCTGGGATGATCCTTCGAAAAAAAACCGTCTTGAATATTGAAAAAAACGCTGGAGCTGAGCCTCAAGACCCGAAAATGCCGGATGGGTTTGAATGAAATCAGGAATTTGATCCGGATGGAGTGCCTGTTTGGCGGCCTGGTTCAAAGCATGGTGAAAGGCTTTAAACGCAATTTCTGTTTGACCTTTTTTGCCTGCTTTTCTGATGGTCGGTAAAGCCTTCCTGAAAGGATTGGGCGTTGTGAATAATGAAAACCCCCGCCGTTGCCACCAATAAAAAATAAGCAACAAAAAAATACCCGTGACTAACCAAGACAAATGGCGAAGATAAGGGGTGACTGGCTGTTGGGAAGGTTGCCAAAGGGGGCGCAGTGGTACCTGATCGTCTCGCCAATGGGGAGGAATCATAGGGGAGACGGTAAATTGCCAGGGAGGCGCGCTGTGCTTCACGGTTTCCCCTTGGGGGCCTTCAAAAAAAAGTTGCAAGTCTGGTAGGGTTAAATCGGTAGGCTGCTTTAAAGAGGGGAAGATTTGATAGTCAATTTTGACCTGGTATTGCTTCCCTTGGCGGGTTTGTTTTTGATGCCAGTCTATTTGCCGTATTTCCAGCCATTGACTGACTGCGCCCGGGCCAGGCAAGCGTTCTGTGACCAAGCGCCAGCCAGGTTGCGTTGCAATTAACAGTTTGTGGGAGATGATCGAGCCTACCTGGTAACCCAAAGGCGAGGGCGTGATTTGCTCGAACTTAAAAGGTTGGGTCCCCTTTGCCTGGATTGGCATGGCTAAAGCCATAAGTATCAAAAAAGTTAATTTCAGGCGCATGTTTCGACAAAGTAACGGGTGAAATCTTGCGGGGAAAAGTGATCGATCACCCACAGAGGGGGGCGTCCATAGCGGCGGCAGAGTTGGGTCAGTTGCCTGCGCCTGTTTTGAAAGTGTTGGGCAATTTTTTGTTGCAGCTTGGGGCGTAACCATAACAAGCGTTCATACCCTGTCTCTGGATCGCGTAAGCGGATTATTCCGCGTTTTGGCAATTGCCATTCCCGCTTTTCCCAGAGTATGACCGGCACTACATCGTGGGGTTGCAACCTTTCCAGCCCCTCGGTTAATTTTTCCACAGGAAAGTGAAAATCCGATAAAAGAAAAACCAAAGCTTTTTTTCTGCCGAGATTGGCAGCCACATCTTCCCAGGCGGGCGGAAATGCGCCGTGGGGCGGAAAATTATGCAACTGCCTGGGCAGAGAAAACGCCAAACTTTTATAGTGCCTCAATGGCCAATGAAGTTGCCATTCGATTTTATCCGTCATGGCGAAAAATCCAAAAGGGTCGCCGGTGCGGAAACAAGAATAGGCGATAGCGGCCACGCACCGGGCCAGCATTTTGCGCTTGCATCCAAAACCCATGGAAGCGGAAAGATCGGCAATAACATACACCGGGATGATGCTGTTTTGCCGAAATACCCGCACTTTATATTCCCCGAAAGGATCGTGCAGGGTTGCGTGAACATCCAGATTTCTGGGGTCAGGGCGGTTGATCAATGAGGCATGACCATGGAACTCCTGGCCGCCCCCTGTCGCCGTACTGTGATGATGCCCTGGATAAGCGCTAGTTGCGCGCCAAGGGACCCGGTAGTGAAATTCCTCTACCATCAGTCGGTATTTACGGCGTGGCTACCTGTTCCAATATACCTTGCGTCAAGGCTTTCGCGAGGGACTCGCGCCGCATTTCATGGACCGGCGTGAAGAAGATTCGATGCCCAATCACATCATGAAATACATGCCGGATATCTTCTGGATAAAGGGCGTCGCGATTCTCAAGCCAAGCTTTTACCTTAGCGGCTCTTAACAGCATGCTCATGCCCCGGGGGCTTGCGCCAGCCAGTACCAGCTGCTCCATATCTGCGCCGTCAATTTTCACGCCATAGTCTTGTGGCGTTTGGGTGGCATGCCACAGGTTTAAACCATATTTTTGTAGTGTCTCACTGGCGCGGATATGCTGTTGAATGATCTTGGCGATGGGTTCAATTTCTTGAAAGGGAACGATCTCGGGTTCCAGCCGCTCAATTAATCCATCCACATCATGGAATTGGGGATCGAACATCAATTGTTTGCGCAGGGTGTTGTCTTGCGGTGCTTCAATATGAAGCTCCATCAAAAAACGGTCTCTTGCGGCGGAGGGAATTTCAAACGTTTCTTCTTTTTCAACACGGTTACGGTCGGCGAAAACCTGCAAATAAGGGAACGTGTACTCTTTATTGAATGCAGAAACGCTTCTTTCCGCCATAACACGCAATAGCAAAGAGTGTACTTGGGGCCTGGCTCGATTGACCTCGTTAAAGAAAAAGACGGAAAGATTTTGCTCGTGGCGTAAAAGCGGGCCCGGATCCACCTTGGGTTTCCCGCTTTCATCAATATAGGTGTGATAAATCAAATCGTTCGGCATTAAATCAATCGTGCCTTCGATACGCTCATAGGCGCCACCAATGGATTTAGCCACGGCACGCAACAATGTGGTCTTCCCGACCCCCACGTCACCTTCAAGCATGACATGGCCCCGTGCAAAAAGCGCGATAGTAATTTTTTCGATGGCCTCATCCAAGCCGATGACCGCGGATTTAATCTGGCTTTGAAGATCCAAGGCATGCTGCCGCCAGTCGGATAAAAGGTTGTGAGGTGAATGCATGTTCAAATAAAAGTCTAAAAATTCAATAAAGTAGCATTTGATAGAAACTTAAATTTTAAGCATTATATTTTGACACATATCCTAGTGATTGATATCATCTTTGCCTCACTCTCATTCGTTAAAATTTTTTCCTAGGTGATAGGAACTTTTTGGGGGTGGTGAGTTGTCCTAGATTTTGCGCCTCAGGGAGGGGGTTGTGATTTCCGGGATTGGAAATTTTTCATGGGGGTGTTGACACAGGGAGATGGTGGGTTATAATTCCCCTTCTCACTCACGCAGTGAGATTTAGTTCTTTAACAAGTTAAATCGAATCATCCGTGTGGGTTCTTG
>LSNW01000011.1 GCA_001566965.1 Methylothermaceae bacteria B42
TTTTCTGAATAATCTATGGCTGGAATGTTATAAAATTTAACCTTATTCCCAGTTTTTAGATTATGCTGTTGTGCAAATCCAGCATTGACTTCTATTGCTTCTGTAACAGGGGTTTCTGATGGATACAAAATTCTTGTCTCATTTGGGGTTGCGTTCTCCACGATTTTTATTATCTTTCCATTGTTAATAAAAATAATATCTAAGGGTATCAGTGTATCTTTCATCCAGAAAATTACCTTTCTTGCAGGACGAAATACAAATACCATTCCCCTATCAGCAGGCAACGATCTTCTGTTCATCAAACCTTTGTCTTGAGCGGACTTATTAGCTGCCACCTCCAGAAAAACAACCGTGCCATCCTTAAAGTGAACACTACCTCGCATTTCATTTTTGCAACTATTCAAAGCCCACAAACTATATATTAGAAAGATGAATATAATAAGCTTCTTGTAGGGAAGGGCGTTGTAATGACTTCGAAACTTATTTGTTTTGTGTATTTTTTTGGTGTTAATGCTATCATTCATTTTCTCTAATAAGCTTAAAGGGCTAATAAATAAGGCCCATTAATAGGGCCTTATTTGGTTAAAATGTCAGTTGTAAATTATATGAGGATAATTTAACTCGTGCTAGATCTCAGTCAAGCAAATTCTCTTTAGATTGAATCTATGTAGTAGATACATGAATATATTTGCGTTATATGTTATCTTCGCATGCTTGGTGTTTATTCGTAAATTGATACGAGTCCTCTTACGATATAATTGCCAAACACTGGATTATATTTTCCCTTTAAAGAAACCTGACATACCGTTTCTCCCTTGTTGTCTATCATGCCCGCAGTAATTGACAATGATCCATCCTCGAAAGCCGGGCGGGTTAATTGAATTTCTTCTAGCCATTTGGATTTAATGTTTGATCCTTCAACAGTCTTTTCTAAGTTCTGCTGGCCTGCTCCTTTTATAATCCTACCGTGACTTTCTGGATCAACAAATAATGTATCGATTATTTGTAAGTGCCATGTTAATGGTGCCTCTGAAAAAGCATGCTGTTTGAATTTGGCTTCTGAATAATAACCCCCCCATTTGTCTCGATATGCAAATAGAAATTCGCTATTAAATTCTGAGAATATCTGCGAATAAAGCATTCCGTTGTTGCTTGAGTTGATTTTATACTTGTTTTGTTTAGTCCCAAATTCTTCACTCACAATTCTTTCAGTTTGGGTGGCCTCAAGGTTAACTTGGTAATTTATATGTCCTCTTGCTTTATTATCTCCTTGTATAACAGAAATGTTAAAAGGGTATACCCCGGATATTTGCTGACACCCTGCATCCATGGCGGCTGCTGCAGCAATGCCAACCATGGTTTCACTTAAAGACAGAAGGTACTCTTCCTGAGGCAGCAAATCAACTTTTGGTTCTGGAATTTCCTGGGCCTTAACACCTATTGCCATTATTGGCACTAATAAGGCAGTTCCGATTTTAATTTTTGAGACTATTTTTTCTATCACTTCCTTCTCCCATCTACGGTCAAATGTGACAAATATTAAGGGCTCAGAATTATCGTTTCAAAAACTATATCTGCTGAGCCCTTTAGACTGCCGGGTATATTGTCAAACGAAGGAATTTTCTTGTTTTTTTCGATTCCAACCAAAAATCCCAACGATAGCGCTTCCAAACAGTAATAATGCGGGCGGTACTGGAACTGCATTAGGGAGACTTGGGGTTGGGCTATCTTCGTTTAGGTCAATATATAACCGCCAATCGGATTTTGGATCGTTAAATCCTTGCCAGGCACCTCCTGGCATAATGGGTTGAAGCGAAAATCTTATTATATCCCCAATTGAACTACCAGGATCTCCCGTATTATTGCCTGTTAAAGGTAAGTCCACATCCACCCTCTGTCCACCAGTCGTCGGTACAGAGAAAAGCGAAGAACTAGAATCGACACTAGTGGATCGGGCGCCTGATAGGTTAGTGACAGAAAACGACCACCATACAGCTGCTGGTGGGGTTGGGAGTGTGCCATTGATTTTTTCAAATCCAAGCCGTATGAAGTCAATATTTGTTTTTGGGGCAATCTGATTTTTAAAAAATATATTAAAACTTTCGCCTGTGGCAGTGGGGCTTGCATTCATGTGCAAGACCATTTCATCAGTATTTTTCACTTCTATCTGAAAGTTTGTATTGCCATCATTTCCTGTATCGCTAGTCAATAGATTACCATTCAAAACAGATTGGGCAGTGTCTATTGTTGCGGCGGTTGTGCTCCCTATTGGCAAGGCGGCTAAGCCCCCCAGCAATATCCCTACTTTGATGCTTAAATGTTGTTTTGATGTAAATAGACTCATTTGTATCACCTCTTTTGGTTACAATTAATTCTCTATTTTCATATAGAGAAAGGACATTAATCAAATTTCTCACCCACTTTAGCCATTACTTCCCTGGGATTCTAATTTTTCAAGTAATTTCCTTGCGTCATTTTTAATTGCTGGATTTGGGTCAGACAAAGCATCCGGCAAATACTGTTTGAGTGTTTCCGGGCTGGCGCGATTGGTCAATATTACCCACGCCTTGCCGCGCATCTCATCATCATCGTCATTCACGGCAATATCGTGTATGGTTTCATCTTTAATGGGTATTCGCTTGTATAACACTAGATCTATAGCCGTTTTTCTAACTTGAGCATCGCTATCTTGCAGTGCTGATTCGAATACTGGAAGCAGCTTGTCTGGTGCATTGGGTATCTGTTGTACTAAATTCTTTAGCGCTTGAATCCTGTCATTCGGTGCAGGGCTATTAAGTGCTTGATCGATCAGTTGATCTAGAGGGTTCTTCTGGGATGATAGCGAATTTGAATTTGGCAATCTAGAGATTGTATTGTTTGCCAGATTGTCTTTTTGTTTTTTCGATGAAGACGTTTCTGCGAGTTTTGGGGGATAGGTTATGTTGGCATCAGGGCCAAAAATGCGTACGAGACCTTCTTTAAGAGGCAAGTCTTCAAAGGCAAGAGTGACGCGTTTATCTTTTTGTTGTTCATTGATAACGATCCCTACCCCTAAAGTTCTGGAGACTTCCTTTGCCACAGTTGATAGAGGCGCGTTGGTCAATTTAGCCGTTAATTTGTTGCCAGGGTGCAGTGCTATAACAATTGAAGTGGCTTCTTCAGCTTGTTGAGCAGTATTTTCGTCGCTACTTTGATTGCGATCACAGCTTGCCAATCCAAAAATTAGCAAGCCGGCACCCACGCTTGCTGCTAAAACAAATCTTTTGATCTTAGACATCATCACTCTACATTCCTCTGGCAACTTCTTAATGGAAATTCCTTGAGAAAAAGCCCCCCTTGCTCATGGGGTTGGCTCGGGGGGCTTTTATCAGTGTACTCAAAGATGAGTAATATTAAACGATTACACAGCTCTTATTGAACTGACAGCATCCCTTGGAAAGATTTTCCGCCAAAATTATTACCAACTACACCATTTAAAGTGATAGTACACGCAGGCACGTTGTCAGGACGGATAAGGGTTTTGGTGATTGCCAAGGAGCCATTGCCGCCATCAGGACGAGTATGCTGGGATCTTTGGCGCCATTTGGATTGCGGCAGATTCAGCTTGGTGATGGCTTCGAGGCCATCGTCTAGCAAAAGCTTACCGAAGGCATTGCTCGGATCTTGCCAGAAATCCTTAATGATATGCTCATCCCACAAAACAGGAACACCAAACTCATTAATAGTGAAAGTAGAGTTGCCTACCAAGATAAAGCCGTTAACACCAAAAGCGAAGTTGCCATTGTAGGAACCAACAACGCCGGCACGGACTTGACCTGTACCCGCTTGGGTAACATTGTAAGAAGTTCCCAGTGTGGAAGTTGCTGGATTAGTGGTGTTGCTCGCATTTAGATTGATTGAAAAGTTCAAGCTACCGTTTCCAGATCCAGCGCCAGTGGTACTGATTTGTACAGGGTAAGAGCCAGTGTATGCTGCGCAGCCCCCCAGTGCACTTTGGTCAGCGGTGATCAAAGCCGCCATAATGCTAAGATAGGACTCAGCGATAACCGTCATCGCCTCTTCACCTGGAGTGGTGTTGGGTGGAGTGAAAGTCTGCGCCTGAACAGTTCCTACCCCAGCAGCAAACGCCAAACCCATGATTGCAGATGCAATTTTTTTCATTTTCATGATAAGACCTCCAAAAAAGTCAAGATTTGTTAATTTCGATTGCGAGTTTCAATCTCTGTTAAAGCCAACCGAAATACAATTAAACTTGTAATCACAGAGACTGGTCTCGGTAATAATACTGCATATTCGATGCCATATGCTATAAAATCCAATCAATTCAATATCTTGTATATTTGTTGATTGAGATGCATTTGCAACTAATAGGGAAATGTAAAAAAGTTTGACACAAAACTTTGTGTGACTGATAGAAATATTGGTTATTGTGTAATTTGAGTGTATTGTTATTGGTCATTTTGCATTTTATGCTAAAACAAGAAACGTTAATTTATAATGAATAAAGGGGTGCGTCGGTATATCTTGCATAGTGTAATCCTGGGCTTAGCTGTACATGCGGGCTTGAGGGGATTTCCCCGAAGCTGCACTGTCGCTGCAAAAATTGTAAATTTTTTTGACAATTTAGCTGACATCGATAAGCCAATCATATGGATTTCGCCCCCCGCTGACAAGCAAAGTAAGGGATTTTGTGAATTTATAGGTCTTATTTTTTGTTTTATCTGGGGCGAATTAATCCACCTGCAAGGACTTAAAGGTGTTTCAGGGAAAAGTATTTCAGAACACTAGGGAAATAGTTGTGGGGCTGGCTAGGGCTATAGTTTGAACGATTCGATATAAAAGAGAGATTGCCTAATGTGAATAATAATTGCTACGCAGGCCTGCAAGAATAGAAAAAATATTGGAGAGGTTTGAGGAAGGTTATCCTGTGCTTTCGCTCATCTCAATCCCAACACATCTTGCATATCATATAGCCCGGCGGGTTGTCCCATGAGCCAGCGGGCGGCGCGGACGGCGCCTTTGGCGAATGTCATGCGGCTGGAGGCTTTGTGGGTGATTTCCAGGCGCTCGCCTTCGCCGGCGAAAAGAACGGTATGTTCGCCGACGATGTCTCCGGCGCGGATGGTGGCGAAACCGATGGTTTTGCGGTCGCGCTGGCCGGTATGGCCTTCGCGGCCATAGACGGCGCATTGCTTGAGATCGCGGCCCAATTCCCGGGCGATGACTTCTCCCATCCGCAGCGCGGTGCCGGAGGGGGCATCCACTTTGTGGCGGTGGTGGGCTTCTATGATTTCGATGTCCACGTCGTCGCCCAGCACTGCGGCGGCGGTTTCCAATAGTTTTAATGCCAGGTTTACACCGATGCTCATGTTGGGCGCGAAAACGATGGGAATGGCGGTGGCCGCGGCCTGGATATCCGAGATATCGGCGATGCCCAGACCGGTAGTACCGATGACGATGGGTTTATGGTGGTGTCGGCAAAAAGCCAGCCACTGGCGGGAAGCTTCGGGCAGGGTAAAGTCGATTAGCAGGTCAAAATCCGCGCTGTTTTCCAAGGCGTCTGTCACCGGGACTCCAAGCGGTTCAATGCCGGCCACTTCGCCGGCGTCTTTCCCCAAGGCGGGCGAATCCGGGCGCGCCAAGGCGGCGGCCAACTGCATATCGTCCGTCGAGGAAACTGCTTGAATCAGGGCTTTTCCCATGCGTCCGGTGGCGCCGGGTATCGCGACTTTTATCATGCTGAGTTGGTCTTTCCCGGTTTGAGTTTTTCAAAAAATTGCTTGACTCCGTCGAGCCAGTTATGTTCCTGGGGGCTGTGATGGCTGCCGCCGCCTTGCAAGGCGGCGTCCAGTTGCTTGAGCAGTTCAATTTGTTCTTTGGTGAGACGCACCGGGGTTTCCACTTTTACCCGGCAGATGAGATCCCCTTGGGGGCCGCCGCGTACAGGTTTGACGCCTTTGCCCCGGAGCCGGAAAAGGGCGCCGGTTTGGGTTTCTGGCGGAATTTTCAGCGCCACCTTGCCGTCCAGGGTGGGCACTTCCAGCTCGCCTCCCAGGGCGGCGGTGGTAAAGCTAATGGGAACCTCGCAATATAAATTACTGCCATCGCGGGTGAAGATAGGATGTTCCTTGACCTGAATTTGAACGTACAAATCCCCGGCAGGACCGCCTTTGTCGCCGGCTTCCCCTTCCCCGGCCAGGCGGATTCGGTCGCCGGTATCGACGCCGGACGGGATTTTGACTGATAGGGTCTTGGTTTTTTGAACCCGCCCCTGGCCATGGCATTTGCGGCAGGGGTTGCGGATTTCGGTACCCGCTCCCTGACATTGGGGGCAGGTTTGTTGAACCGAGAAGAATCCTTGTTGCATCCTGACCACGCCCTGGCCATGGCAGAGGGAGCAAGTGCTGGGTTTGCTGCCATTACGGGCGCCGCTGCCGCCGCACTCATCGCAAGTGACCAGGGTAGGCACCTGGATTTGCACTTCGGTGCCGGCCACGGCTTGTTCCAGGGTGATTTCCAGGTTATAGCGCAAATCCGCACCCCGCCGGGCCTGGTGGCCACGGCGTCCCCGCCCCCGGCTGCCCATGCCAAACAGGTCTTCGAAGACTTCGCCAAAGATATCGCTGAAGCTTTCGGCGCTGAAGCCGGGGCCTCCGGCGGCGCCGCCTTGCACGCCCGCGTGGCCGAATTGGTCGTAAGCGGCGCGTTTTTGCGGATCGCTCAGAACATCGTAGGCTTCTTTGACCTGTTTGAATTTTTCTTCGGCCTCGGGGTTGTCCGCGTTGCGGTCGGGATGATATTTCATCGCCATTTTACGGAAAGCGCGCTTGATCTCCGCTTCGCTGGCATTTCTGGAAATCCCGAGAATTACATAATAATCTTCTGCCATAGATACAACATCGCCGCCGGTTTTCACCGGCGGCTTTCCTCGTTAGTTCAACCCAAATTCAGCAGGACTTGAATGGCTCAAACCCTGCTTTAAGCATAGCGTTATTTTTTATCGTCATCCTTCACTTCTTCAAATTCCGCGTCGACGACTTCCTCGTCACCTCCTGCCTGACCGCTCTCACCAGCAGCGCCTCCAGCGCCGGGTTCGCCCGCCGTGCCAGCGCTTTCGCCGCCGGCCTGCTGATACATTTGTTGCGCCAGCTTACCAGAAAGTTCAGCCAGTGCCTGGGTTTTGGCGGTGATAGCGTCTTTGTCGTCGCCCTTCATAGTCTCTTCCAGATCCTTGATGGCGGCTTCAATTTTTTCCTTCTCGTCTGCCGGAACCTTGTCACCCAACTCTTCCAGGCTTTTGCGGGTCGCGTGAATCAAAGAGTCTGCTTCGTTCCGCGCGGTGACCAGTTCCTTGAAGCGACGGTCTTCCTCGGCGTGAAGTTCCGCGTCACGGATCATTTTCTCGATTTCTTCCTCGGTCAAGCCGCTGGATGCCTTGATAACAATTGACTGTTCCTTGCCCGTGGCCTTGTCTTTGGCCGACACGTGTAGGATACCATTAGCGTCGATGTCAAAGGTAACCTCAATTTGCGGCACACCCCGGGGCGCTGGCGGAATCCCGGCCAATTCGAATTTACCCAGGGATTTGTTATCCTTGGCCATTTCCCGCTCGCCCTGGAGGACGTGAACCGTCACCGCGCTTTGGTTGTCCTCGGCGGTAGAGAAAATCTGGCTCGCCTTGGTGGGGATGGTGGTGTTTTTCTCGATTAGTTTGGTCATTACCCCGCCCAGGGTTTCAATTCCCAGGGACAACGGCGTGACATCCAAAAGCAGAACGTCCTTAACCTCGCCGCCCAAAACGCCTGCCTGGATTGCCGCGCCCAGAGCCACAGCCTCATCCGGGTTGACGTCTTTGCGCGGTTCTTTGCCGAAGATCTCCTTGACGAATTCCTGTACCTTCGGCATCCGGGTCTGGCCGCCCACCAAGATGACATCGTCGATGTCGGAAGCCGACAGACCAGCATCCTTCAACGCCATTTCGCAAGGACCGCGGGTTTTATCAATCAAGTCTTCCACCAGCGATTCCAATTTGGCCCGGGTCAGTTTCACATTCAGGTGTTTGGGGCCCGTGGCATCGGCGGTGATATAGGGCAGATTGATGTCGGTTTGCTGGGTGGAAGACAATTCGATCTTGGCTTTTTCCGCTGCTTCCTTCAGGCGTTGTAATGCCAGTGGATCGTTGCGCAAATCGATACCGCTGTCTTTTTTGAATTCATCCACCAAATAATCAATGACCCGCTTGTCGAAGTCTTCGCCACCCAGGAAAGTATCGCCGTTGGTAGCCAGCACTTCGAATTGACGCTCACCTTCCACATCGGCCATTTCGATGATGGAGATGTCAAAGGTGCCGCCGCCGAGGTCATAGACCGCGATTTTGCGGTCGCCTTGTTGTTTGTCCATGCCGAAGGCCAGCGCCGCGGCGGTGGGTTCATTGATGATCCGCTTGACTTCCAGGCCGGCGATACGTCCAGCGTCCTTGGTGGCCTGACGCTGGGAATCATTGAAGTAGGCGGGTACGGTAATCACCGCCTCGGTGATTTTTTCTCCAAGAAAAGCTTCCGCGTCTTCCTTGAGTTTTTTCAAAACCCGGGCGGAAATTTCCGGCGGTGCCATCTTTTTGCCGGTGGCGGGCACTTCCACCCAGGCATCGCCGTTGGGTGCGGCCACGATTTTGTAAGGCACCATGTCCATGTCTTTTTTAACCACCGGATCATCAAATTTCCGTCCAATCAGACGCTTGATTGCAAACAGGGTGTTTTCCGGGTTGGTAATGGCCTGGCGTTTGGCCGGTTGGCCTACCAATACTTCCCCTTCTTTGGTGAATGCGACGACCGAAGGGGTGGTGCGTTGCCCTTCGGCGTTTTCAATCACTCGGGGCTTGCCACCCTCGAGGATTGCCATACAGGAATTAGTGGTTCCTAAATCGATACCTAAAATCTTTGCCATTGTGTTTCTCCGTTTCTGTTATCCATTGCCCCGCTACTGATGAGTAAATGGGGCCGATTATGATGTTTTCAAGCTTGTTCGTCGATATGCTGCTCACCATCAGGCGGTTTGGCCACTACGACCAATGCGGGGCGGATGAGGCGGTCGTTGAGGAGATAGCCTTTTTGGAAAACCTTGACGACGGTATCGGGTTCCACCCCCTTGACCGGCTCGGTTGCCATGGCTTGGTGGAATTCCGGGTCGAACTTTTCTCCGGTGGGATCAATGGGGGTGATATTAAAGCGTTCTAGTACCGTCAGCATTTGCTTTAGGGTTAACTCGACGCCTTCGCGGATTTTTTCCACTTCATCGGTTTCTACCGCAGCTTGTAGCCCCAGTTCCAAGCTGTCCACCACGGAAAGCAGTTCTTTGGCAAACTTTTCGAGGGCGTATTTCTGCGCGTTCTCCAGTTCCCGCTCCATTCTCCGCCGCAGGTTTTCCATTTCGGCTTGCGCGCGTAGAAACTTTTCCCAATTTTCCTCGGCTTTCTTTTCCGCCTCGGTGAGCTGTTGCCGTAAAATCCCGACTTCGTCGGAAAGCGCTTCCGTTTCCGGATTTTCGACAGCAGTTTCCTGCTGGGGATCTTTCATCTCCTCGCTGGCTGTCATGGTTCACTCCACTGTAATAATTTGAAATTCTGAAATTTAAGATGGGGACGATAATTTTTGATTCAAGGCGGTGCTGAGTAATTTGGCGGTGACATCGACTAATGGAATAACACTATCGTAATGCATGCGCGTCGGACCGATGACGCCAAGCACGCCTAATACTCGGTCTTCCACCGAATAGGCACGGGTTACCAAGCTACACTGATCCAGCGGCTGGTAACCGGATTCTTCGCCGATGAATATCTGCACGCCTTGGGCTTCAATGCATTGATCGAGCAGGTGAATCAAATCCCGTTTTTCGTTGAAGGCTTCAAAAAGGTTACGCAGCCGGTCACGATCGGACAATTCGGCGAAATCCATCAATTGAGTCTGGCCTGAAAGAACAAAATCTTCCTCAAGGGAGTCGGCATTTAATACGGATTGGGCCATTGCCACCACGGCCCGCATTTCATTGTTCATTTGCTCGCCAGTGTTTTTCATATCGTTCACCAGGGCGGCGCGCATTTCAGTCAAGCGCTTGCCCTCAAAATGGGCATTGAGGTAATTGGCCGCCTGTTGCAATTGAGCCGGGGTAAAAGCTTTGGCGGGACGGATAATCCGGTTATGGACTTCGTGATCGCCGGTTACCAAAATCACCAGCACTTCCCCTTGAGACAAAGGCAGAAATTCAATGTGGCGAAAAGCGATTTGCTGGCGCTTGGGCAGGGTAACCAGGCCGGCCATGCGGGTCATTCGCGCCAATAATTGCGAGGCACTTTCCAAAATATGGTGAGGATCTTCGTGGTCTTCGAAGTCATCCCACAGTTGCTGGATGATTTCCCGCTCCAGGGGCTTGACCGTCAGCAACGAATCAATAAACAGCCGGTAACCCTTGACAGTCGGAACCCGTCCAGCGGAGGTGTGGGGAGATGCCACCAGGCCCATTTCTTCGAGATCGGCCATGACATTGCGGATTGTCGCAGGGCTCAGGTTCAGCCCCGGTTCTTTGGAAAGCGCGCGCGAACCCACCGGTTGACCGTCTTCTATATAGCGATCGATCAGAATCTTCAGCAGGTGTTGGGCGCGTTCGGTTAATTCCAATGGTTTCGTCATTTTGCAAGCAATCGCAATGTTAGCACTCTATTTCTCTGAGTGCTAAAAGTAGCAATGTATGGATAAGCTGTCAAGAAAGCCCTATCATAAGGGACGCGCCCAATAATTCATTTGTAAATTCACGGTGCTAAAAATAAATAGAAAAGAACAATCCGGAAGGGCTTGTTTTGGCAGGGCATAATTTTCAAAGCAAATTTTTAGATTCCGGGTCTTGCTCCCGCTTTCGCGGGCCTTCACCCGTTATGACGTCAAGGGTGAGATTTTTCGACAGACCCTGGCATCGCTGTCATTTCCGCGAAAGCGGGAATCCAGTTGCGGAAGGGTTTGGATAGGCAAATACTAATTCTTTAAAGAATTCAAGCAAACCTATGTGACGCGTCCAGTGAACCCTCGTTTTAACACCATCGGCATCATCGCCAAGCCCAATGCAGAGCGGGTTGGCCCCACTTTGAAAAGTCTTTACAGCCATCTCATGGCCAAAGGTTTCAAAGTGCTTTTGGATGAATCCAGCTGGCGGATATTGTCTGCCCCCGCTGAGCAAGCCTGTGCGGCGATGGAATTGGGGCGGGAATGTGACGTGATAATCGCCGTGGGTGGAGATGGTACGCTTCTGAATGCCGTGCGCGCGGTAGCCGCATTCGAAACCCCTGTGATTGGCGTCAATTTGGGGCGCATCGGTTTTTTGGTGGACATCTCCCCCGATCAAGCCCTGCCCAAATTGGATGAGATCCTGGCGGGACGCTATATCACGGAGGAGCGTTTGATGCTGCGCGCCCAAATCCATCGCGACGGCAAAGTGATTCACGAAGAGGTTGCCGTCAACGAGGTGGTGGTCCACCGCTGGATTACCCCGAGCATGATCGAGTTGATCACCCATATCAACGGCCGCTTTCTCAATTCCCAACGGGCTGATGGTTTGATCGTTTCCACGCCCACAGGATCCACGGCTTATGCCTTATCAGGGGGCGGGCCGATTTTATATCCCACTTTAAATGCCATTGGTTTGGTGCCTATCAATCCCCATACCCTGACTAATCGTCCTATTGTGATTGATGGCGATAGCGAAGTGGCGATTGCTTTTGGCAGTACCAAGCAAATCCGGGCGGAAGTGACTTGCGATACGGTTTCAATTCCAGAGGTGTTGATTGACGATCATATTGTCATCAAAAAAGCGGATAAACCATTTAAGCTATTGCATCCAGTGGATTATGACTTTTTTGAAATTTTGCGGGTCAAATTGAATTGGAGCAGCGGTTAAGCTGCCGCGTGTTCGTGTTTCTGCACTAACGCCCGATATAATTCGCAAATTATACGAATCCTTTTGAGCCTGCAGTATTTATGTTAACGGCACTTACCATTCGCGATTTGGCGGTTGTTAAATCGCTGGATTTGGAATTCTACCACGGTTTTACGGCCCTGACGGGGGAAACCGGCGCGGGTAAATCTATTCTTCTTACCGCCTTGGGGTTGGCCCTGGGTGAGCGGGCGGCTGCTGATATTGTCCGCGATGGCGCTGAGAAGGCGGAAATCATTCTTGAGTTTGATCTTTCCAGGGCGGGTGAGGTTCGTCAATGGCTGCGGGATAACGATTTGGACGGTGGAGACACTTGCCTGATCCGCCGCACGGTTGCCGTGCAAGGGCGCTCGCGGGCCTTTCTCAATGACCGTCCGGTGAGCCTGCAAACACTTCAGAATCTGGCCCGTCAGTTGGTGGAAATTCACGGCCAACACGCCCATTTGCGGCTTCTGCAATCCGAGGCGCAGCGCCGCTTGCTGGATAACCATGCACAGGCTGAAGCCTTGGCCGCGCAACTCGCCCGGGCCTATCAGCAATGGCGGGAAGCCAGCAAACAATTGGCGCAAGTGCGCCAATCATCAACCGATCAGGCCTTGCGGGAGGATTTTTTGCGTTTCCAGATCCAGGAAATGGAAGAAGCTGGCATAGAAACTCTCGATTACGAATCCCTGGTGGAAGATCATACCCGCTTGGCCAATTTAGACAAGATTTTGACCAGTGCCCAGGCACAACTCCATCAGCTTCATGATGCGGAAACATCAGTAGCCTCCCAAGTGGATAGCGCCGCCCGGGAGATGGAATCCCTTTCTGAACTGGCGCCCGAATTCAGCGAAGTCAGTGACTTGCTTCGTCAGGCTCAGGTGCAACTGGAAGAAGCAGGTCACTCCCTGCGCCGCTTGCTGGATGGTCTGGAAAACGACCCAGCCGAGTTGGAGCGCTTGGAAGCCCAATTAAGTACGTTACATGATCTTGCCCGCAAGCACCGTGTTCAGCCCGAGGAGCTTCCCCAGGCCATAGTCAAGATGCAAGAGGAACTGCACAACATTACCCATCAGGAGGAAATGATTGGCGAATTGGAACAGCGCTGCCGGCAACTTTTTGACCGCTATCAAGCTTTTGCGGACGAACTCAGCCAGCGGCGACGGGAGCACGCGCCCCTACTTTCCCAGCGTATTAGCGAATTGATGCATGAATTGGGCATGCCTCACGGACAGTTCGTCATCGATTTGCAAAGCCAGACCGATGGGGAACCCCGGCTGGAGGGGTGGGATCGTATCGAATTTTTGGTAACCACCAATCCCGGCCAACCGCCCAGGCCATTAGCAAAAGTTGCCTCAGGCGGAGAATTGTCGCGCTTGAGTCTGGCCATCCAAGTGGCTTGCGGAGAGAAAAAACCGGTGCCTACTCTGATTTTCGATGAAGTTGACACCGGCATCGGTGGTGGGGTGGCGGAAATTGTCGGTCAACGGCTGCGGGAGCTGGGCCGGGATCGGCAAGTCTTGTGCGTGACCCATCTGCCTCAAGTCGCCGCCCAGGCCCATCATCATCTAAAAGTCAGCAAAACCAGCGCCGAGGCAAGCTCCGAGACCCAGGTGGAACCTCTGGAACCTTCCGCCAGAGAGCAAGAGATTGCGCGGATGCTGGGGGGCGTCAAAATCACTGAGCAAACCCTTGCCCACGCCCAGGAAATGCTGCGGTGGGCCAAGGAATGACCAACTTGCGAATGCCCTCGGAATGGGCGCCGCAGTCTTTTGTGTTGATTGCCTGGCCTGATCCTGAAGGGGATTTTAGTCCCTGGCTGGAAGAAGTGGAGCGGTGCTACGGTTTGATCGCCGCAGTCATCAGCCAGCATCAGCCAGTGTTGATTTTATTTCGTGAATCCGCCCGCCTAAATGCCATCAGGCAAAGATTGCAGCAACAAAAGGCGGTCGATTCCAATGTGCGGTTTCTGCAAGCCGCCTACGATGATGTATGGGTTCGTGATACCGCGCCCCTGGCGGTGATGAAAAATTATCGTCCGGTCTTGGTGAATTTTCTCTTCAACGGCTGGGGGGAAAAGTATCCTTGCCAGAAGGACCAAAAACTGGGGGAGACTTTGTATCAATCCGGAGTTTTTGGCGATATTCATTATCAGAAAGTGGATTGGGTGCTGGAAGATGGGAGTATCGAAACCGATGGCGAGGGAACATTGCTGGCGACAAGACGTTCAATTTTCAATCCCAACCGAAATGACGACCCGGAAAACGCAGAAGCGGTGTTGAGAAATCATTTAGGCTTCAAGCGATTTTTGTGGTTGGATCACGGTCATTTGGAAGGCGATGATACCGACGCCCATATTGATACCCTGGCGCGTTTTTGCCAGCCGGATACCATAGCTTATACTGCTTGCGACAATCCTGACGATTCCCATTATTCTGATCTTAAGGCCATGGCCACGCAATTGGCGGCATTCAAAACCCCAACTGGCAATCCTTATCGGCTTTCTCCCTTGCCCATACCCAAACCAATATACGATGATGAAGGGCGACGGCTGCCAGCCAATTATGCTAATTTTTTGATTATTAACGGCGCCGTGTTAGTGCCTGTATATAATGATCCGGCTGACAGGATTGCTTTGGCGCAATTAAAAGTGTGTTTTCCAGGCCGCAAAATTATACCTATTCCTGCCAAACCTTTAATTCATCAATATGGCAGTTTGCATTGTATGTCCATGCAATATCCTGCGGCGGTCAAATGTGAGGTGAAGCAATGACGGAAAGTTTTAAGGTCGCAGTCATACAGCAAGCTTGTCATGGCAGTTGGCAGGAAAATATGGAAACTGTTTGCCGTCATATCCGCCAGGCGGCCAGCGAAGGCGCGGAATTGGTATTATTGCCAGAACTTCATGGATTGCCTTATTTCTGCCAAATCGAATCTACCGCCAATTTTGATCTGGCGGAAACCATTCCCGGGAAAACAACGGAAAAGCTGGGTGACTTGGCCAGGGAATTAAACATTGTTATTGTCGCTTCGGTATTTGAGCGCCGTTCTCCAGGACTCCACCATAATACCTCAGTGGTCTTGGAAAAAGACGGAAGTATCGCCGGTATTTATCGCAAAATGCATATTCCCGATGATCCGGGTTTTTATGAAAAATTTTATTTCACCCCCGGCGATCTCGGTTTTCAGCCTATTTCCACCAGTGTCGCCAAGTTGGGTGTATTGGTCTGTTGGGATCAGTGGTTTCCAGAGGCTGCGCGTTTGATGGCGCTGGCTGGCGCGGAAATCCTGCTTTATCCCACGGCTATTGGCTGGGATCCCCGCGATGATGACGGAGAAAAAAGGCGGCAACTGGAGGCTTGGCAATTGAGTCAAAGAGCCCATGCTGTCGCCAATGGGCTCCCTGTTGCGTCTTGCAACCGGATACAACTGGAACCTGACCCTAGCCATCAAACCCCGGGGATTCATTTTTGGGGTAATAGTTTTATTGCTGGCCCCCAGGGCGAGCTATTGGCTCAAGCAGGTTCAGAGGAAGAGAGTGTTCTCATAGCCCAAATTTCCCGCAGGCGCTACGAGGAGGTCCGCCGAATCTGGCCCTTTTTTCGGGATCGTCGAATAGACGCTTACCAAGGCTTGACTCGGCGGTATCTGGATTAATTCGCAGTGCCCCGACAATCAATCCTTTACGTGTTTAAATAACGTAGTCCTGGATTAATCCTAAGGTTACACCAGCAGGATCCGGGATGCTGGTATAATGTTCAGGCTAGATCAATCGTGTATTCTGAATTCTTCCCGGTCATGACCTTGTTCAACCAGCTCCCGCATCCAGCGGGGCATTTGGCCTCGTCCTGTCCAGGTTAAAGAAGGATCGGTAGGATGACGATATTTAATTGGCACTTTAATACCTTTCCGGGATCTTCGTGTGGAAACTCCGGCTTTCTTGTCCCGAATCTCCACTTCCAAACCAACCGACTCTGCCAATTCCCTTATTTGCGCAATAACCTGTTCCCGTTTTTCTTTGGTTTTTGTTTCCAGGGTTTTGCGGGCTTCTTCAATAACTTTTTGCAATTCTTCTTCAGACAAATCCTGAAGTTCAGCAATTTGCATATCCATCAATACCTCTTCTATAGACAATTGATCCAATATAAAGGAAGCCATAGATATTTATGACTTCTTGTTAATTATTATACGACATTTTTATTAATAAGTTCATTCATTATGCCAATGATCAAACGACTCGCTTCAGCACTGATAATGATATTCAATGTTTTAATTCTGTTGTCAGTCGAATTCACCATGGCTGGTGAAGAAAAAGAGCAGGTCAATATCACCAAAAACGTGGCCAAAGTACAAATAAAAACATCAAGTTCGCTAGTCGTGATTCAGCGCGACCAGGATACTACCCATACCATTGATCCCCCCTTTGATAAAACTTCCCGGCCTTGTCCACCTTTTTGTATTCAACCTATTAGCATCTCTAATGAAGTTAAAACTCTGGGGGAATTGGAGTTAATCACTTTTATGCAGGCCATCCCTTCTGACCCTGAAAAAATGCTCATTGATGCGCGCATACCGGAGTGGTATCAAAAAGAAACCCTGCCGCTCGCTATTAATGTTCCGTGGACAGAGTTCGAAAAAAAATTGGGCCATATTTTGCTTGAGCATTTCGGCGCTAAAAAAACAAAGTCGGGGTGGAATTTTTCCAACGCCAAGCATCTGGTTTTTTTTTGTAATGGTATCTGGAGCCCGCGTTCAGCTTATGTCATTCGAAAATTATTAGCCGTCAATTATCCTGCGGATAAAATACAATGGTATCGAGGGGGGATGCAAGCCTGGAAAAGTTTGGGATTGACAACATCCAAGCCGTGATAAGGGCGACTTGTTTGAATCACTTTTGGGTGACAAGTGATCTACAAATAAACAACTAAGAAGCGTTAAACCAAAGCTAAATATAACAGTCTCAACAGTCTCAATGGGTAAAGTTATTGGATAGGAATAAGCATATAATCGCCTTGAATGTCTCTGTATTTGATTGGTCCCATCGGAATAGCAAGTTTATTTTGGATTTGCCTTTAAAGACACCAATATCAGGTTACCCCCAACGCTTTGACAGTCTGATTCTTTACTTTCAATCTATTAATAACATTACGAGTCAACTAACGAAATAACGCTATGGATTCAGCCATTCATAAACAGAATTTTCCTTCGCTTTCTATTCTGTCACCGCCGTCCCCCGGCAAACCGCAAGCCGTTTTCGGTTGGAGCGGCTTGCACGGCGCCGCTAGTGCCTTGGCAATCGCCCGGGCGATTGAGCAAGATTCCCGGTTGTTTATGGTGGTCACAGCCGATAGCCATAGCGCCCAACAATTGGAGCAGGAAATCCGTTTTTTCCTGGATAAAACCATTCCCGTGCTCCATTTTCCCGACTGGGAAACCTTGCCCTATGACGTTTTTTCTCCGTTGCCGGAAATCATTTCCCAGCGCCTCAAAACCCTGGCCCGTTTGCCGCGGACCCATCAGGGTGTGCTGATTACTACCGTCGCCACCTTGATGCAGAGACTGGCGCCGGTGGACCATATATTGTCCCAAACCCTGAGCCTCAAGGTGGGCGATCAGTTAAATCTTGAGTCCATTCGCCAGCAATTGGAACAAGTGGGTTATCAGTGCGTGCCGCAAGTCCAGCAACATGGGGAATTCGCGGTGCGGGGCGCGATTTTGGACCTGTTTCCCATGGCCAGTGACATTCCCTTGCGGATTGAATTATTCGATGACGAAATCGAGTCCATTCGTACCTTTGACCCGGAAACCCAGCGGTCCATTGACAAAATTGATGCCATTGAGCTCTATCCCGCGCGGGAATTCCCCATGGATGACCAAAGCATCAAGCGCTTCCGCCGGGCTTTTCGCAATGCTTTCCCGGATCTGCCTTCGCAAAATGCTTTGTATCAAGATGTCAGCCGCGGATTCCTGCCGGGGGGGATCGAGTCTTATCTACCGCTGTTTCTGGAAAAAACCGATACCCTCTTCGACTACCTCCCCGATCAGGCCACCCTCATTGTCAATCACGATGAAAGCGTTATCCAGGCGTTTTACGATGAAGTTGAGGACCGCTATAGTTTGCGCAAAGGGGATCTGGAGCGCCCGCCCTTGCCACCGCAAACTTTGTATCTGTCGCCTCGGGAATTTACAGAAAAGCAACGGCTTTATCCCCGGATTCTATTGAATATTCCTGGGGAGAAGGCACAGGCCTTCGACTTTGCCACCCAGACGTTACCCGATATCAGCCTTAAACCCCATAAGAAATCGCCAGCCCAGGCACTTTTGGATTTTGTTGACCAAAATCCCGGTCCCGTTTTGTTCACCGCCGAAGGCCCCGGGCGCCGTGAAGTTCTCATGGAGACGCTGGGAAAACACGATATCAAACCAAAAATAGTAGAGAGCTGGTCGGAATTTATGCAAGACCAGCCAGCCCTGGGGCTTACCATGGCGCCTCTGGAAGAGGGGTTATGGATCCAGGAGCCAGCGCTGGCGGTGATTCCCGAAAGCCGTATTTTTGGTGAAAAAGTCCGGCAAAAACGTAGGCGCCGCGAATCGGTGCGGGATATGGAAAGCCTGCTGGCGGACTTGAGCGAAATGACCATCGGCGCGCCGGTTGTCCATCGCGATCATGGCGTCGGCCGTTATTTGGGGATGCAGCGTCTGGAAGTGGGCGGGGTGGAAACGGAATTCCTCACCCTGGAATACGCCAATCAGGACAAACTGTACGTCCCGGTTTCATCGCTTCATCTGATTAGCCGCTACAGCGGCGCGGAGCCGGAAACCGCCCCTTTGCACAAACTGGGGGGGGAGCAGTGGAAGAAAGCCAAGCGCAAAGCCCAGGAACGGGTGCGGGATGTGGCGGCGGAATTGTTGGAAATCCACGCCAAGCGCGCCGCCAAAAAGGGGCAGCAATTTACCTTGGACAGTGAAACTTACGAAGCTTTTGCCGCTGCCTTTCCGTTTGAGGAAACCCCGGACCAAGCCACGGCAATCGAAGCGGTCATCCAGGATATGCAAGCTCCCCAGCCCATGGACCGGGTGGTGTGTGGCGATGTGGGCTTCGGCAAAACCGAAGTGGCCATGCGCGCGGCCTTTGTCGCTGTGCATAACAGCAAACAAGTGGCGGTGCTGGTCCCCACTACCTTATTGGCCCAGCAGCACTATCAAAACTTTCTCGACCGCTTTGCCGATTGGCCGGTTCGGGTGGAAGTGCTGTCGCGCTTCGTCTCGCCGAAAAAGCAAAAACATGTATTGGCCGATGTGGCCGAGGGCAAGGTGGATATTCTCATCGGTACTCATAAACTGATTCAAAAAAGCGTTCAATACATAAACCTTGGCCTGGTGATTATTGACGAGGAGCACCGGTTTGGCGTCCGCCAGAAAGAGCACTTCAAAAAACTGCGCAGCGAGGTGGATCTTTTAACCCTGACCGCCACCCCCATTCCCCGTACTCTGAATATGTCATTATCCGGGCTGCGGGATATTTCCATCATTGCCAGTCCTCCGGAAGGGCGCCACCCCATCCAGACATTCATTACCGAATGGGTGGATTCCCTGGTTCAAGAAGCCATGCTGCGGGAGATCAAACGGGGCGGCCAAGTGTACTTCGTCCACAACAAGATCGAAACCATGGCGCGCATGGCGGAAGAAATCCAGCGCCTGGTGCCGGAAACCCGGGTGCGCACCGCTCACGGGCAGATGCCGGAGCGGGAACTGGAACAAATCATGCTGGATTTTTACCACCAGCGTTTCAACGTCTTGCTTTGCACCACCATCATCGAAAGCGGCATCGACGTGCCCAGCGCCAACACGATTCTTATCAACCGCGCCGATTTGTTCGGGTTGGCTCAACTGCACCAATTGCGCGGGCGGGTGGGCCGTTCCCATCATCGCGCTTATGCTTATTTAATTACACCGCCAAAAAAACTCATGACCAAAGACGCAGTTAAACGGTTGGAAGCCATCGAAGCTTCCGGTGAGCTGGGGGCGGGTTTCATGATTTCTTCCCACGATCTGGAAATCCGAGGCGCCGGCGAATTGCTGGGTGATGAACAGAGTGGTCAAATCCAGGAAATCGGTTTCAACCTCTATGCGGAATTGTTGGAAAGGGCGGTGGCCGCCCTCAAGGAAGGCAAGGAACTGAATTTCGAGGCCCCGGATTCCGGCACGGAAATCGATCTGAAACTGCCGGCTTTGATTCCCGATGATTATCTGCCCGATGTCCATACCCGGTTGGTGTTGTACAAACGCATCGCCAACGCCGAAAACCACCAGGCGTTAGAAGATTTGCACGTGGAAATGATTGACCGCTTCGGCCTGCTTCCCCAGCCCACCAAAAATCTGTTCGAGCTGGCGGAAATCAGAATCAAGGCCGAGCGCCTGGGAATCCAGAAAATTGATGCTGGGGAACAAGGGGGCAGAATACTCTTCGAACCGGATCCTAAAATCCAGGTGGAAAAGCTAATTCAGTTAGTGCAAAGCCAACCTGATATTTATCAACTGGCCGGGCCGGAAAAACTCAGTTTCAAAACACCGTTGGAGAAACCCGAGCAGCGGCTGGAATTTGTCAACCGCTTGTTGGAAGCCCTGACGCCATTTTGATGTCCAGCCGATCGCATGAGTTGGGTACCACATCCGGCAGGTTGTGAGTTTCCACGGGGTTGGCTGGATGCCGGGCGCCACTTTTTGACTCTGGAATGACCGTTTGCGTCATTCCCGTGAAACCGGGAATCCAGCAGCAAGGGCGCTGTAAATCCACGTCAGGGTTGGATCATGCGGTTGCGCTGGATGCTTCGGTTGCCCCTTTGTGTCTCCGGAGCGGCTGGTTTGCGTCATTCCCGCGAAAGCGGGAGTCCAGCATGCATGAGGGCGCTGCAAACCCGCTTCAAGGTGCACGCGATTGCCTTGGTATGTCCCTGACCAAAGGAAACTGATAAGCTATAAAGCTATTTTTATTGAATATAAGGTAATAGCCTCATGAGCGAACAAGCTTCCACCATGAACCCGGATAACCTTTACCGGGAAGAAACCATTACCGACCGCCAGGTTGGCGCCATCAAACATTTAATCCCTATCACCATTGAAGGGGCCCCTGATCCCGGACGCAAGGAGTTATTTATTGGCCAGGCCACCCTGATGACGCCAGTAGGCACCCTGCCATTGAGTTTCGAGATTCCCGCCGACTCCCTGCGCGAGGCGGTGGAAAAATATGCTGAAGAAGCTGAAAAAAGTGTCAAGGAAACTATGGAAGAGCTGCGGCGCATGCAGCAAGAGCAAGCCAGTTCCTTGGTGATTCCTAAAGGCGGCGTGCCAGGGGGAGATATTCCCGGTGGCGGCATGCCGGGCGGTGGCATCAAACTGCCTTGATTTTGATTGACCATTCAAGCGGCAATACCCTTACACATAATTTGACAGCTCAATGATTCACCTGTTCGATACGAAAAGGCCGGCGGTTCTGGGAATCTTGTTTTTTCTCCTGCTGGGAGCTGCTGTTGCCGCGCCCGAACCTGTTCGCTGGTATAAAGTATCGGTGCTGGTATTCTCCCAACCTATCAACACCGATGAGGATTTGACCCAGCAGCCTGATTTCTCCCGTCCGGCCAATTTAAAAAAGCCCGACCTTTTGCCAGCGGAAGAATCCGATCTTATTGAATCGTACCACCGCTTGAAACAATCCCGCCGGTTTCGGCCATTGCTGCACCAAGCCTGGATTCAGCCGGCCCTCGCCAACCGCATCAATGCCCCTTATTTGGTGACGAATCACCATGATGTGGAAGGCGTGATTCGTCTGCAGCGGGGGCAATATCTTTATGTCATTGCCGATATGGAATACCGTGCTCCCGATGGTATCCATCGCTTGCGGGAAAAACGCCGCGTTCTCCTTAATGAAACCCATTATTTCGATCATCCTGCGTTTGGGGTATTGATTCGGGTGTCTCCTGTCGAATCAGCGCAAAACTAAGCGGCCTTACAAAAAGCTTTCAGCAACTTTTTGACTTGCGCCATGCCCGCCTGCAAATACAGCTCGATTTCATCCATAGAGACCACCCCCTCTGACTTGCCTGCCGCCCAGTTCACAACCACTGCCAGGCAGGCGTATTCCAGTTCCATTTCCCGGGCCAAGGCGGCTTCTGGCATACCCGTCATGCCAACGATATCGCAGCCGTCCCGTTCCATGCGCAGGATTTCCGCGGCGGTTTCCAGGCGCGGCCCCTGGGTGCAGCCGTAACAACCTCCGGCAATCAATTCGATAGGATGCTTTTCCCCTGCCGCCAAAATCTGTTGTCTAAGAGGCTCGCTGTAGGGATGGGTAAAATCGATATGAGTTACGGGACTGTCGTCGCTCTCGAAAAAAGTATGGGGGCGGTTGTAGGTGTAATCGATAATTTGATCAGGCACCACCAAGCGTTGGGGCGCCATTTTGGGCGTGATTCCACCAACGGCGGCCACCGCAATAACGTGAGTGACGCCCTGTTGTTTTAAAGCGGCGATATTGGCGCGGTAATTGATCCGATGCGGGGGGAGGGTATGGGAGAGCCCGTGGCGGGCAAGGAAGATCAAATCCACCGATTCAAGACGGCCGAAAAGCAAGGGAGCGGAAGGTTCGCCAAAAGGGGTGGAGATCTTTACTTCCCGTACATGGGTCAGGCCTTCCAGCCGGTAAAGGCCAGAGCCGCCGATAATGGCCAGTTTCATGACGTATCCTTGCATGCGAATATACCCGGGGCGTTACGCAGGTAACCTTTGTAATCCATGCCGTAGCCGAAGATGTAACGGTTGGGCGCGGTCAGGCCGACGAAATCAGCGCGACAGGGTTTGGGTTGGGGCAGTTGTTTGTCCACCAGCACGGCAATCTTCACGGACAGAGCGCCTTCCTCCCGGCAGAACGTTTGAATGGCCGCCAGGGTGATGCCTTCGTCCAACACATCGTCCAGCAGCAACACGTGACGGCCTTTTAAAGGAATGCTGGGTTTTTGCAGCCACCGCAATTGGCTGCCGTGGGTTTTACCCCGGTAGCGGCTGGCGTGTACCGTATCCAATTCCAATAAAAAGGGAAGTTGGGGTAAAAGTTTGCCAGTGACGATAATGCCGCCGTTCAAAACACACAATAATACCGGGTTGGCTTCGGCCAGATCCCTGGTGATTGTGTCTGCAAGGCGGGTGATGGCTTGCTCGACTTCGTCCGGGGTATACAAGCGGTCAGCATTGACGCGGACCTTTGCTATTTCCCGCAGATCAACCATCTGCTGTCCTGTCTTTTTTCGCCAATTCCAGTTCCAAGGCTTCGATGCGGTTTTCAAGGCTTTCGATCAAGGTTAACAAGGCGCCAATCAGAATACCTGTCCACACGCCAATGGAAAGAAAGCCCGCTTCCTCGAGAAACAGATCGTTCATATGGGCCAAATCCAGTCCCGCAAACACCAGGATTTGAACGATGAAAATACCACCGATCACCTTGGCTCTTTGAAGAAGGGGGGCTTTGTGACAGAGGAACCAAGACAGGCCGATCCCTACCCAGGTGCCGAAATAAAGGGCGATGGTGATTTTTTCAAACTTAAACGCGCCGAAAAACACTATTAATACTAGATGGGCGCCTAAAATGGACCATAGGACTTTTTTTATCGTGGACATGTATTGTTTTCTCCAAAAACTTATTATTTTAAGGAAATGCCGAATCAGATTTTCCTTAACAGGGATTTTATATGATTTCGGGCAGCAGCCCGGTCACTTTCAGAAGAAATTGCCTGTTTGGCTCGAAGCCGGCTCAAACGGTGTCGTTGCTCGGGCGTTTGCCGCCACTTGACAATGTCGAGCAAGGCAACGCTCTCACCAGGACAATTACAGGCCAGCAGCATATCACATCCAGCGGCCAATGCCGCCTCCGCCCTGGCCAGAAGATCCCCCACGCAAGCCGCGCCTGCCATGGCCAAATCGTCACTGAAAATGGCGCCCTCAAAAGCCATCTGGCAACGTAAAATGTCTTGCAGCCAGCGAGGTGAAAATCCGGCAGGCAACGAATCCACGGCGGGATAAACCACATGGGCGCACATGATCGCTTCCAACCCGGATTGAATCAACCGGCGGAAGGGAAGCAAGTCCCAATTTTCGAGGTGTTGTAAGGGACGATCATCTACGGGCAAAGCTGTGTGGGAATCAGCCGCCACCCCCCCGTGGCCTGGAAAATGCTTGCCTACCGCTGCCATTCCCGCTTGGCGCATGCCATCGGCGAAAGCTTTTGCCAGTTCCGCCACCGTTTCCGGGTCATCGGCAAACGCCCGGTCGCCAATCACTTCGCTGATGCCGCTGTCCACATCCAGTATCGGCGCAAAGCTTAAATCCACATCCACCTGGCGCAATTCCGCCGCCATTAAAAAACCGGCGGCTTTGGCTGCGTCGAGCCCTGATTTTGGGTCGTTTGAATACAGCTCGCCAAAGCGCGCCGCTGACGGCAGGGGGGTGAACCCTTCCCGGAAGCGCTGCACCCGTCCGCCTTCCTGATCGACGGCAATTAACAAAGGTTTTTTGGCGGCTTTTCGGACTTGGGCTATCAATGCCTGCACCTGATGGGGAGACTCGTAATTGCGGGAAAACAAAATGATCCCGCCAACCCCGGGATGGGATAGCCATTCCCGTTCTTCCGCTAATAATTCGGGGCCTTCCAAGTCCAACATGAAAGGCCCCATGAAATCATCCGGCATGAGAATAAACCTGTTTGAAAAACAGGATTATACCGTGTTCTGCGGGTGATTCTTGAGTAGCTTTTGGGCTATTGATGTCAGCCGGTGCTTTAATTCCCCGGTGAATGCCCTGGGTGGTGGAATTGCAGTCAGCCTCAGTATTTCCAAGCCCATGAAGGGATAAATTCGTGGATTAATCCTGTCCCATATCCGCTTTGTTTCATTTTTATAAACTACCAGCGCTGTTTGGGTGATTGAAGTAACCGTGGGGTCTCGGGCATTCATCGCCGCGAAAAACCAAACTTGCCCCAGCAACTTTCCCAATTCAAAGGCAGGATCGCCAATACCGCCGCAGCGTTCAAAATCTATTATTCCCACTGTTTCGGAATTTACCCGAATATTTTTTGGGCACAGGTCGAGATGGAAAAAGCCATTGCTGGCTGAGGCCAGGCTTTCTTGATGCAGTATTTCCAGCCTTGATTTAATCCGTTCCGGGAACGGAAGTGAGCGTAATGATTCAGCCCACAGCTTCAGTTGGAGCCGCCAATGGAAACAGTCAGCTTCATCACTCCCCCAAAATGCGGGGACAGAGTCTGCAGTATGACAACGGCCAAGAAAAGCCGCTGCCTGTGCTATCGCTTTTTTGCTGAAGCAGCCTTGTTCGAGCTGGTATTGTAACGTATTCCCCAGCGGGCAAACATCGCTTAAAACCAGGGTTCGAGTGGGATTATGAAAATGGATGACTTTGGGCCGTTCGATATTCACCCACGGTTGTCTTGCCAACCATTTTAGGGCTTTTTTTTCCGCGTAGACGCGCTTTCTCGGTTTCAGGCCCTTGGGGTCATCCCAACGGGCGGCTTTGGGGGTATCGTGGGCGGTTTTGATATAGCATTGCCGGCCGTTTTTTAATCGCACGCGCATGACTTCATCGGTTTTGCCGGGTTTGGCACTGTCTATGGAGACGATTTCCCCCAGGGCGTTTTTTTTGAAAATCGTCACAATCCTTTGCCGGGCCAGTTCTCCCATGGGCTGCATGGCATTGCGGCAGATTTGCCAGACTTGGCGGCGTTGATGGTCGGATAAATGCTTGGGAAGCGCCGCCATGAAAGCTAGCCGGCCCGGTTCGCCAAGGGGTAGATGGGCCCGGACCCCGGTCGCGCCTCCCGCCAGTGGCGGCGATTGAGAAGGGATAATTTCCGCCGGGATGCCAAACCGGTTGGATAACGCGCGGACTTTTTTGAAGCGGCCCCCATCCTCGCCCAGTTCATTTTCGCCGGCGCAGAAGATTAATTGGGTGTTGGCATTAACTCTTTCAAAATAGGACAGCGCCTGCTTGACCGCACTTTGCGGCGCCAATTCCACCCGCGCCTTGGGCATGCCTTGCAGATAGAGGGACCAGATTTTCAAGGCAACTTCCGGCGCCAGGGCGAAATTCGTTCCGGGGACCTGACGGTTACGGTTGGTGATAATGATCACCACTTCATCCACATCAGGCCGTTGCGCCAGAGATTTCACCGCTTCGAAATGGGCCCGGTGCGGTGGGCGGAAAGCGCCGGGAAACAGAGCGATGCAGTAGGGGCGGTCCATGATGGAAGTGAAATGATTGCCTATTCCCAATAGGCATGGGGGTAATGTTGATGAATTACGGAATCCTTGGTAATCAAGGGGGCTTGCAGTAAAGCTGCCTGGGCCACGATGAGCCGATCGAAAGGATCCCTGGTCCAGGATTGCAGAGTTTTTGCCCACCCAAACCAATTTTGCATCGGTAATCAAAAATTGTAATTCATTTTAAAAATCGCATTCCAGGCGGTCTTCCCCTCTAGTTTGTCAAATGCCTCTCCCGCCCAGAACATCCCTAGGGTGAGTTCCAGTTCCAGCCGCTTCCACTCCTCCAGACCAAGCACAATGTTCAATTCATGGCCGATATCGCGGCTGTCGCCGTTGGGTTTGGCCCGCAAGCGGGCCTTGCGCAGAAACGGCTCGGTGCGTACTTGGTTGTATTTGTGGTAGAGAATTTCCACGGAACTGCTTTGTAATAGGGGGAATCCCAACGCCACCGTCCAGATATGCAGGTTTGATAATTCCGGCCGCAGCAATTCACCATACAGGCGGAAACGGTCCACCCCCCGGAAGCGGACGTTGTTGTCCTGCAGCCCGGTCTGGCGGAACTCCCGGGAACCGACCGCATACGCCAAAGTGAAAGTAGGGTGGAAGGGCAAATCGGTTTCCAGAATCACGCCACTGTCCACGGCCCAGCCGAAGACATCCCGCCCGTCAATGGCATCGATGCGTTTCACGCTGTCCTTATCGGTGCCGCCGAAATGAATCCGGCGCTCACGCCCTCCCATCCAGGCGTTGTCCAGCCAGTATTCCATTTCCAGGTGGTCGCCCAGATCCAAGCTGCCCGTGGCGCGCATCCCGCCCCAAGTCAAGGTGGCGTCGCTGTTGTCTGCTTGTTTTTCGCGTACCTGGTCGCCGATGTTACCAGTACTTGAGTGATCAAGTTGATGGAGAAAGAAGAATGATAAGGCATGGCTGGAATCCCACTGCCAGCGCGTCCGGGATAAAATGCGCAAGACATCATCCTGTTTGGCATCGATGCCATCGTCATCAGTGGACAACACCAATGCTTCCTGCCCGATGCCCAGTTCAAAATGGAAAAATGGCCGGGTATAGTAGATGCGAGCTGCATCCAGATTCGCGTCCCACCACCATTCCCGACGGTCCTGGAAATTCTGCCGGCCGATCTGAAAACTGACGCCGCTTTCTAAAATATCCCCCCAGAAAAACCAAGTCTCCCCGCGCCGCACCCGGCGCTTGACGGTCTTATCCCGTCCGCCTTCACGATAAAGTTCTATTTCCCCGTCCACCCGGCCTTCAAGAAATATGGCCGTCATCGTGGTCGGCGCATAAAATATTTCCAATTGCAGTTGTGAACTGAGGCGCAACCTGTCATCGTCCTTGTCCGGGTCGAGTTTCAAATCCTCCTCGTAGCGGGGGGTCAGGCCGAATTCTCCACCAATGATCAAAGGCCGGCCAAATAGATTGATCCGGAACTGATCTTCCGGCCGGGCATCGTCTTGGCGCCGGGTTAATTGAAGCGTGGGATTGGTCAGTCTTTCGGGAACGACGCCGGTGATACCGAGGATGATTATCCGGTTGCGGTCGCCGGAAAGTCTCAGGGTGTTTTCGACTGCTCCCAACAACACAATTTCGTCCACCGGGAAGTTGTCGGATTCCGCTTGGATGGTCTTGGCGATAAGCTCCCCTTTCTGGTTTATCTTGACCTTGACTTTCACCGCTTTGCCTGGTTTCAGATCTTGCGCTTCCAGTTGCTGGAAGCGGGTTTTGTCGTGCCAATAGACCGCTATGGGGCCGATAGAAAGTTGTTTTTTCTGGAAATCTATTTTCCCGATGATTCCACTAATTTGGCCGTGCTTGGGATTCTTGCGCGGATCACGGAATTTGACCTTGTAGATTAACAATGAGCTGCCATTCCAGCGCCCGGTGACTTTCAGCCTTTGACCCTTGAGGCTTGCGGCTTGCGTTGGATGCAACAAGAACATCAAAAACACCGGCCAGAGCAGAGACAAGGGTAATCCAAGATTCATGGCAACATTTCGCTCATCGGCGTCAAATGGACTTTCGGGTAACCACTGAATACGTTTAATAAGGTGGCCAGCCGCTGGCGTTCGATCCCATCCATACACTGATGATGGAGCATGATGCCTATTTTGGCGGTCTGTTGAATGACTTCGGCGATGCGTTCGCCCAGGGGAAAAGGAACCATTTCCTCTCCCCGGAATTTGCCCGACCAGTCTATGTGCACCGGAGTTTCGGTAAGTTTTCCGGTTTCCAGCGGTTCGGCGGTAATGTCGCGGGATAGAGACTTGAAACCCAATTCTTTCAATACCTCCACGGTGTCTTGTGTGCACCGGTTCCAGGGGGGTGTAAAAATGGGCTGTATGAGGGAGCCGAACGCGTTCCGCAATATCTGCTGGCCGGCGGCGATATCGGCATATTGCTCCAGTAACGAGCGCTGGTCTCCAAATTCACTCTTGCGCCCGGTGGTTTGATGATTGACATGAGCATAGCCGTGTTGATGGAGCCCCAGTATCTGCCTATGGGTCTCGATCCGTTGCCGCAATTGGCAAGCCAATTGCGCGGTCAGCGCCGTGGGTATCACCGCCAAGTCAACGGGAACGCAATGGGATTCGAACACATCCAGCAAGGACAGCAAACGGTCATCCGCCCAGCCGGCATCGTCGTCACGGAAATAGACAGAGATCTTCCCACCGACCCTGTTCAACGCTTTAAGGATAGGGCTAAGCCATAGTTGCATGGCGGGCTCCGATTCTGGCGTTTTCCAATAAATGCCGGATGATGTCAGCGGCCGTCTCAGCGCCGTTCAGCGCCAGGTGGTGGGGCTGAGGTCGGAAATTCGGTAATCTCAACGCGGCAGCGGCCAAAGATCGCGGCGTCAATTGCGATTCGGGCAAGCACATGGCAAGTCCGCGCCGGCTAAGCAACCTGGCCCGGCGCGACTGCTCATTCTCCCGGCCTTGGTCGAAGGGGACGAACAAGGCCGGGGTGCCAGTCCGTAGCACATCCATGGCGGTGTTGTAGCCGCATTGGCTGATGGATGCGGCGGCGGAATGAAGCACGGCGGTCAAATCCGGGACGCTGGGTAAAAGTTGGATATCCGGCAAGGCCTTGCTGAAGCGTTCCAGCAACTGCCGGGTGTTTTCCGGCAGAAAAGGGCCGGTGATCAAAGTCATGGGTAGGTTTTTTTGGGTCCGGATGATCGAATAAGCTTCAATGGCGCATTGAAGAAGGTTTGCCCCGACCATGCCGCCCCCGGCCGAAACCACTAAATGGCCGGCATAGGCGTTGGATTCCGGTGAACGGATGGGCGGTTTTTGGGGAACCACGAATCCCGTATAGAAAACCGGCTTGTTCATCGGTTTGCGGGGGCGGAAAGAGTCTTTGAGGCCAATGAAGGCCGGATCGGAATGGACCAGCACCGCATCGAAGTAGCGATCCACCAGCCAGCGGGCCCGGTCGTCATGACGTTGTTGGTCGCGGCGGTGGGTAACAAGAATGTCCCGCAGGCCGCAGACAACGATAGGCGCAGGATTGACGTTCCGGGCCCGCTTGAGCAGGGGAAGCAATTCGAAGGCAAATTTTTTGCGCCCGAAAGGGAATAACTCGATAAATAGGACATCGGGCCGGTAATCGGCGAAGATCTTTAAAATCTGAGCACGGCGCCTCCACCTGGCCGCTTCCAAGGGTAAATGAGACAGGCTGACAAGGCTCGCCTGATCATCCATTCCCAAGGGCGGCAGATCGATGCGTTCAATGTTTTCGGGAAATGGAATCCCCTCGGGCACCCGGCCGCCATTCAGAAAAATGACCTGAAAATCGCATGAAAATGCCTTGGCCAAAGCCAGGGACCGTATCAAATGACCCATGCCCAGGGAATGTTGGCAGTAAAACAATAATCGTGGATGATCGTTCATAGTAAGGACTCCGTTAGTGCGGCCTCCCTGGCCTATGTATTCAAAATTCACCTGTTCCAAGCCTTTTCCACCATCCTGCCGTTGGTATGCAGGTTCATAGCGCCCCAAACGATAAAGACGAAGCCCCGGAAAAAGAGCGGATCAGCCGCCCCTGTTCCAGGTGCAAGACTTCATCGGCCCTGGCCATCAATACCGGTTGATGGGTGATAATAAAGATAGTTTTGTGTTGGCGGATTTCCTCCAGCGCTTCGAGAATTACCCCTTGGGAGGTTGAGTCGATATTGGCCAAAGGTTCGTCCAGCAGCAAAACAGGTCGATCCAACAGCAACGCCCGCGCCAAAGAAAGCCGCGCCCGCTGACCACCGGAGAGATTGGCCCCACCTTCCTCCAAAGCACTGTCCAGCCCCCTGGGAAGGCTTTTCACGAAGGTTTTCATGGCCACCTTTTCCAGGGTCTCCCAAATACTCAAGTCATCTGGAGTGTCATCGCTCAGCCACAAGGCATCGCGGATACTGCCGGCAAACAGGTGGGCGTGTTGCAGCATGACGGCGAATTGGGACCGCAGCGAAGCCAGCGTCACTTGAGCATAAGGGATACCGTCGATATAAATTTCTCCGGCGGTGGGGATCTGCTGGCGCAGAATCAGATTCAGCAGGGTGCTTTTGCCACTGCCGCTAGGGCCGGTCAGCAAAGTCATCCTGCCCGGCGTCAGGCGCATGTTGACCGAATAAAGCACCATAGGTTGCACATCACCGCCGGGATAGCGGAAGCAGACATCTTTCAGCTCGATCACGCCACGGCAATCCTGTATGGATCTGGCGCCCGGCGTATCGTGGATGATTGGCCGCTGGGCCAGCAATTCACCCAAGTGTTCGGCGCGGCTCAAGCCCCTGCTGACCGCCGAGGCCATTTCGTTGATTTTCTCTACCGGCTTGAGCAATTGGATCATATAAGCCACGAAAACCGTCATGTCGCCCACGGTCAATTGCCCCCGCGTCACCAAAATGCCGCTGCTTCCGAGAATCAGCGCCACCGCCAGGCCATTAATGATTTGCATGGCCCGCTCCATGGCCACAGCCGCCGCGGTTTCGCCGATGCCGGCCTTGAGACTGGCGCGGTTGAAGTCACGGAAGCGGCGGCAGATGTAACTCTCGGCGCCCAAAACTTGCACCGTATCCATACCTTTGACAAATTCCTGGGTGAATCCGGCCACCTCCCCTTCCCTGGCTCTTTTCAAATGGGAACAGCGGCGCAACCGGCTTCCCTTGATACGCACCAAAGCCCCCAGGATAACCACCATGGCCAAACCTGCCGCCGCCAGCAGCGGTTCAATCCAGTACATTACGGTCAAGGTGAAAACCGTCACTGCGGCGTGGCGAAAGACCAAAGGGATAGTCTTGCTCAACAGCCGTACCAAATGGTGGACATCCACCAAAATATGCAGACCCAAATCGCCGCTGCGCCGCTGGGCGCGTTGTGTACTCGATAGGGTTTGAAAATGCTGGAGCACTTTGTCCCGCAGGCTCAGAACCATCCGTTCACGAACCCGCGCGCCTGCCATCTTTTCCGCTGCGCCGCAAAAGGTGGCAAACAGAGCGATCAAGGCGTAGCCGGCGGCAAACAATAGGATCAAGTATTCCTGGTGAAACAGAATGCCGGTTTGGCGGCTTAACCAGTCAATCATTTGCGCTAACCCTGGCGGCAGCGGATGGTCCGCCATGACGTGGTCGATGATTAATTTCAAGGGCCAGGGCAGCAATACCAGCGCCCCAACCGAAGCAAGGCCAAACAAATAGCCACGCACCAGGGTCCCGCAGCAGGCCCATAAATCCGGTCCCGCCAATTGCCAAACTTCCCGCCAAATGGTCTTTGAGGTTTTTTTCACGGCCACTTGCGCACACCTGTCAGAGGTTGCAGCCAATTTAGAGCGTCCTTACTCATGACCAAGTTTCCAGCCAGCGCCATCAGTGGTTGCAGCAGTGCCATCCGCCCGTGTTTCAAACGGGTAATGCCACGGGTCATTCTTTCGTTGAGCAGGGCCACGGCCACGTGCCAACGAAGGTCTTCTTGGTTGATCCGCCAGCGGACGTGCTGTTGATAATGGCACAAGAATTGGGCGATGGTTTTCTGGGCCAGGGGGTCATCCAGCTGGCCAAGCAATGACAGGTTGAGCAAAGCGGCTACCAAGCTGCCGATATCCGCCAAGGGGTCGCCCCGGTAAAGGTTATCCAGATCAATCAGAAATACCTGCCCGTGTTCGCCCGCGAGTATGTTTTTAAAATGCAGATCGCCGTGCAGGGTGGCGGCGGGCCTGGTGTTTTGTTCCGGTTGTGCTTGGATGATAAAGCGGATTAGTCGTTCCAGCGGCCGGGCAAGGCCGGGTTGAGTTAACACTACCAGGGTAAGCAGCCGTTGTAATTTGATAATGGGATCATTGATTTCATCGTCGTTTTCCAGATTGGAAATGGCCGTTTGATGGAGCCACGCTACCTGGGTCGCGGCATTGGCAATCACGGCGCTATTCCCGCGATTTTGTTGCAAGCAATCCAATAACGGAGTTCCAGCCACCCCGTGTTGCCAGAGCATGTGCCAGTGATGCAAGTAAGCGATTGGTTGCGGGACGGACAACCGGCCTCGCTGACGGGCTGGGCTGCGCCATAGCTGGGTCATTGAATCCAGGGTACGGCGGCCCTGATCGTTGTAATAGGTCTTCCCGTAAAGTACGGGATGGCGGATTTCGCCGGTAATCCCGTGGCTGAGAAGTAATCTTGCCCGCACGCAACAGGTATGTTCCGGCAGGTAATGAATGATTTCCGATTGCGCCAGGGAATAACGCCACTGTTCTCCCCAGTGATAAGCCACCAGATGGGGGAAGATTTCCCGGTCCAGGGCGTTTTTATTCTGGAGGATGGGGAGCGCCTTTAATTTGCGGTCACAGGGGAATACCCAAATCACGCAATCGAATTCTGGCAGGTGGATTAAAGGCGGGACCAGCCCGGTTTGCGGCAGTTCGCCCCTGGAAGCCTTGCTAAAGCGGCTTGGAGAGCCGCCAGGCGTGTAATAACGAGCGCTGAGCAGTAATTCATTGGTGCCGCTTCCGGGAGCCGCCGTCAATTGCAATTTATAGCACACCAGGCAATTCTTGCCCGGTTTGTATTTGACCCGCTCAATGGTGCAACGGTCGATTTGGTAATTCCCTTGGGGAAACAGTGTTTCTTGAAAGACGGCGCGCATCTTGTCACCGTCCAGCGCCAGGGATAAATGGCGGATGACTGGATCGGGATTTGGGATTTTCACCGGTGTCATGACTACTCTCCTTCCGTTGCCAGGGGTATTCCTCGATACGACAGCTTCCCGCCGGGTAGAGAAAAGGCCAGTTGTGGTTTTCCCTTTTGGTCCAGACGTAAAAACCCAAAGCGGCCTTGGAATTCGATATTTTCCACTCGCCAATGCCCCTCTTCTTCCCCATGGCCGAGAAAGTAATAATCCTCCGTGATCTGGCCTGCCCGTTTTAACCGGCAACGGAATGCGCTGCAATCTTCACTCGAAGGCACAGGTTGGATAGACACCTCGGGTGGCTGTTTTTCATAGGGGAACAGCAAAGTTTGAAACACTGCTTGGCGGCCATGAAGGTCATAGCGGAGCACCGGGACCGGGAATTTGACGCCATAGGCGGGGGAAAAATAACCTTTTTCCACCTGGAACTTGGCATGGGCTTCCACATGCACAACCAGCAGGTTGGGACTATCGCAGAAATAGCCGTGGGGGGTGGTGCTGGTTGCCATTTTTCCCCAGGCATTGGGAGAAAGATGAAAGCGTAAATGATAATCATGTATCAAATCACTTTTAAGAAAATCGCAGATCAGCCAGTATTCCCGGGCGGCAAAGAGGATTTTGCGATGGTGCGCCGCCGGGTATTCGTGACTGCGGACGAGGCCATGCACATAGTCGAAATCACGGGTAGTCACGAACGCCTTTAGTTGCGGTTCCGGGTGAGGCCCCAAAATCCGGTATTTACCATGACGGGGGCTGTATTCATAACGGCCTTGATTCTTGCCGTCCACTTCGACGGTATTGTGGGCGGCGGTACCACGGAACCGGGCCCGCCAATTGATATCGCCGCTCTCATCATAGGTATAACGGCCCGGATCGACAATCAAGGAGTGGCCGAAGGCGGCCAATTCGATATTGAGTACGTCTAGGTGGCCATGATTGCCCGCGCCTAATGGCCCGCAGTCGAAAATCAAATAATGACCCTTGCGGCGATTGCCTCCACTTTCCCAGGCGCTGCGCAAAATGGCGTAGCCGCCATCAGGAAACCAGCGGGAACGCACCTTTGGTGCTTGGCCCGATTGTCCAAAGGTAGCAGCGAATTGCAAACGGGGATCGCCATACAATTGATAGCCCAGCTTCAATAATTCATGGAAACTGCCGGTATCGCCGTCACTTAGAGAAGGAATGGTGCCATCGGGTTTGTGGACCCAAAGGGAAAATTCCAAGGCTTTTTGAAGTTGCTGGTCGAACGCCGGGGGGAAATCGATGCGGTTGTCCACCGCCAGCTGCTTCACCGCCAGGAAATTTTTCAGTACCGTGTGGTGATAGAAAGTGGACAGCTCGCAGTGGACGCCGTCGGGCAAAATATCGGACTGGGCGTTATCCGTCAGGGCGGTAATGGAAAATTCCAGCCACTTCCGGGCGTCGCGGAATTCCGGAAACACCACCGCGGCCAGGAAAATGGAATAAAGCTCCAACGTCCGGTGGTTGCGGGCGGGGGGCAAATGGTGGATGAGATAGTCCACTTGTTCATGGATAGATTGCAAGAAGCGGAGCAAAAATTCTCCGGAAAAACAGGGGGCCGGATTGGTATGAACGAAATAGTAGAAGGCGAAGATCCAGTTCTGCACTCGCCTTCCGGTGACATCGCTGGCAATGAAACCCGGCGGGACTTGCTTGATCCAGGATTCGGTCAAGCGCACCCACAGATCCCGGTAGCGAACGTCGCCGGTTTGCCGGTAGTACAAACCCAGACCCACGAAGTAATAGCACTTGTGGAGCAGAATCAGCCACTCGATATCCCGGCTGGGATTGTCCAGCCAGTCGATGGGGTCTGGCAAGCAGTGACGCTCGTTGTTGAAGGTAAACGTGTTGGCGAGAATTTCGTCAATCCGCTTTTTTTGCAGGTGCTCGGCTTCCACTTGGGGGGCGAAGCGGATCCGGGGGCGGTGGTGGAAATGTTGCAGTAACTGTCTTGGAGATAAATTGCAGAAAGGCTTAGTGAAAATCGCCCGGAATTTTGCTTTTTCAACAAGTTTTACCTTTTCTGAGCCGGATACTTCCATTGCCTGGTTTCCGTTGAACGCCATTGGATTGCCAAGTGATATCGATTGTTTTGTTACTTGGTTAATCCAATCAAAGCGCCCGATGGTTCACCAGAGTTGGTTATGGATATAAAAAAGAGCGACGAAAAGCTGTGGCATATTTGGTAAGTAAATGCATTCGAATGTTGCTCTAACCAAGCCAGCTTTGCCTGACAAGAACAAGTAGGGTGCCGCTTTGCTCGTCATGGATGAGGCATGGAGCGCGCCTGGACTGGTTTTGAAGGACGGCAAAAGGCAGGAGTCTATAGGGTGCGCTCTGCGCACCAGGGATACTAACCCCGTTTTTGGATCGCAGCAATATTGCAGGGTTAGCAATAAAGTAAGCCGGGAGAAGTCGCTAATTGATCATTTTCATTGCCATGCTGGCGTCAACCACCGGCAGCGGCTGTCGGCTATAAGCCCGCCACAAGATCTTTTGAACTTGCTGGGGGGAAAGATCGGGCTTTTTTTCCAAAAGTAGCGCCACCACCCCGGAAATGTGGGCGGTGGAGGCTGAGCTGCCGGAGATGAAATTATAAGTGTCATTGGGAAAGGTGGTCAGGATCTTTTTCCCGGGGGCCGCGACGCATTTTTTGATGGGTTTGCCTTCAGTTTCCGGCGGTGGTGGAAGGTACTCGGGTTGGCGCACGGTGATGACTTCTTCCATGTCGGCGGGAAAGCCTACATCAGGACCAAAACTCGGTGGTTTAGCGGCAACCACGATGATGCCTTTGTCCACGGCTTTTTTGATTAATCGGCGCAGCAGGGGATCTTCAGGGCCGGTCAAGCTCAGATTGATGATGTTTGGCTCTAATACGATCGCTTCATTCAACGCCAGAGCCAGACTGAGCGTATTGCAGTAAGCTTCGGAACCGCCTGGTTTGACCGGCCAACAGGCGCGCATGGGCCAGAGGGTCACATCGGGCGCGACGCCGACGATGCCCTGATGGTTTGATTGGGCGGCGATGATGCCGGCCATGGCGGTACCGTGAATCTCATCCGAAAAGCCAGTTTCCGGTGACTGGATGAAATTTTTATGCAGGCCGATTCTGTCTTTGAGGTCCGGGTGGTTTAAATCGACGCCGGTATCGATCAAAGCCACGGTGATTTTTTTACCGGTGGCTTCCAAATGCGCCGAATCGATATTCATCAGATGCAAATTATCCTGCAAGGGATAATAGGGGTCCTGATGGGGCATCATCTGGGTTTGGAAACTCAACATGGGTTGGGCGATGGTCAGTTTGTGTTTCCTGGAAAGCTCGGCAAGCACCTTGTCCACGGGGATTTTTTCCGGCACGATCAATACCGCGCAGTGCTCTTCCAGCTCAGTGATGGGCCATTGAACGGCGACTTTGAGATGATATTTATCCGCCAAATGGCGGATCTTTTTCTTCGCCCAGCGGGAACTTTGATAGGTGCCCCGGCGATGGTAACCTCTCCCTGGCCCGCCAACTTGGATGTGGTTGATATGATGATCGGGAAAACCTACCAAAATAGCTCTTTGACCTGGGGTTTGGTGCGTATTGACCAGGAAAACATCGCCGTTGGCGTGAATGCCCCAAGAGGCGAAAAGGCATAGCCACATCAGGAACAAACGGAATGTCGTGCTCATGTCGAACCTCCTGGAGAGGCGCTTCTTTGGATAGTGGGGGTAGCAGGTTCGGCAAAGATGACCTGGGGCAGGTTACGCAATCTGTCCCGTAGCTCGGCCGAGTTGCCGGGGTTTTTAAAACGCACCACAAAGGCGCTGTGGCCGGCCATGGCGCCCCCCTCGATAATTTGAAAATCGGTCGCTAACGGTTGCAACAGGTATTTCAGGCGGGACCTGTCAATTTCGGTTGAAAATATCAAGCGAATATCATTGGCCTGATAGTGGAATGGCGAAGATGAAGACAAGGTCCGAAATGGCGTGTCCTCCATTTTTCTGCTCTGCAGTTGCGCCATTATCAGCAGGATCAATGGCATAAGAATCATAGAAAATGCCAAGGCGGCTGCGGCGGGAGAGCCAAAGAAGGAGTCCATCCACTGCGGCTGGCGCGGTTTTCCGGTTGATTGTGCGGGTGGGTTCTCTTCGGCCGCCACTTGCCGCCAGAACCGGTCCATCGCCATTTTGGGTGAAACAGCCAGATCGGGCGTTTCTTCGATGGCTTGGGATAAGTGATTCAACTGCTCCAAGGCCTTGCGGCACCTGGCGCACTGTCGCAAATGGACCTTGACCTGGCGCTTTTCGCTTTCTTTCAGCGTGCCGTTGGCGTACCAGGGCAAGAGGAGGTTGATCTGTTCGTGGGTCATTTTTTTGGGAAGAGGATAAATGTTCATGAGAGTTCCCCTGTAGGTAGGCCGGCCAACCCTGGCAGAATTTTTTGCAGTTTTTTTCGGGCATGAAACATGCGGGTTTTGACGGTGTTTTCCGGGCATTTCATGATTCGGGCAATTTCCTGATAAGACATGCCGTAAAAATAAGTCAACTCCAATACCGTGCGTTGATCTGGCGAGAGTATGGCAAACGCGGCATTCAGCCACTCGCTGGTTTCGTGGTCGCCAATCATGTTCTGGCGGTCGAACAATTCGCTCTCTGTATCTTCCAGCGCCACGTTGAGTGACTGCCTTTTTTCCCGGCGCAGGGCATGCCTGCATTTGTTATAAGCGATGCCAAACACCCAAGTAGAGGGTCGGCAAGTGTCATCATAGGTGTCGGCTTTTTGCCAAATCACCAGCATCACGTCGTTAACGATTTCTTCCAGCCCGTTCAATTGGCCGGTAATGCGGTGACTGAAGCGCAGCAATCTGGGGAAATAGGCTTGATAGAAAGCCTCAAACGCTTGCCGGTCACCCCTGCTGATGGCCTTTAGCCACTGGGATTCGATTTGGTCTGGGCTTTGACCGCCGCCTGGAGAATCTTTATTTTGGTTCATCCGCTGTTTGCGAATCAGTTTCATGAAACGCCTCGTTAGTTGATTCATTCCATGAATTCCTCCTGAGTCCGAAAAGGTTCAACCTCTTCAGTGAGTTTTTGGAAGCTAATTGTTTGCTGGAAACTAAAACCCCACCGAGATGGAAAAAACGAAGGTGGGATCGAGCTTGTGCGGATCATAGGGCCAGGGGATTTTTTTTGCCTCTGGGGTAGGATAGGCTGATTGCACGTAGCGGAAATCCAGGGCCAGATACTTGAAAAACCAACTGAAGCCGGCGTCCCAATAAAGGTAATCGTATTCCAACACATCCCGGGCTTGGTTGAAGCCCAAAGTCCCTGAGATTTCAACGGCATGAGTGATTGGATAGCGCATCGACACTTCATAATCCAAGACTGACTGGCCGTGACTGAAATAATTCGGCGCCCAGGCAATTTGCGCGGTGACCAGGTCCTGGAAATGCAGCCGCCATAAAAATTCGTTGTAATCGGCGCTGTGGCCGAAGATTTTGCCCGCATAAATATAACGGGTGGCAAAAGTCTCGAACCGCCAGTCGTCGAACAAGGGATAACTCCAACCGATATACGGGATGATTTCCACTCTGGTGGGGTCATCGAATTCATCCTCGTCTTCGCCGAAATCCACCATGGAAGTCCAGACCCCGAGATATAAACCGCTTTTTTCGTGCTCGTAGTCGAGGTTGATTTGGGCGACCGGATGGTCATCGCTTTTGGAATAGCCCCGATACACGTAATTGGTGGTGCCATTGAGAGTGGCGCTGAATTCCGCTGCTGCAGGAACCGCGAGGAACATGCCAATCAGACTCCACATCTGAAACCAAAATCGTTTTTTGATGCAATAGGAGTAAGCAACTGGCATGGATTCCGTCGGAAATAAAGATGTAAACTGCGTTTCATCTTATCCCCAATTCAATAATTTATCATCCCTGACCTTGTAACCCTTTAGGAAAATAACGAGCCTATCCAAAAACTGGCTTAACCCGGATATTTCACCAGCCGGATTCGGGCTTCCCCATAATTAACTGATTTTTATACACAAAATGCTTAAGTTTCATGATTCCCAAGAAATCCATTTTGGATTCAGCCCGAATCCTATCCCGGCTCTGGCTTGTCCAGGCACGCCTGGGCTTGGGCTTCCTTCAAGCCGTAAGCCAAAGGCTATGGCTTTCAGTCCAGCCCGGCGCCCAGCCGCACCTGTACTGCGCCATCATCCGGGATGCTGGTGAAATATCCGGGTTAAAGGTTTTGCATTTGAATCATTGAACCTTCATTGCCAACATTGGAATAAACGGACGAACAAAACGGGATCTTCGTCAGAAGATCTTCCGGTCGAATTGAATTATCCAGGGCAGGAACTGATAAATAGGAATCTATATACTGCTATTAACTTTTGAAATGGAGTAATTATTAATGTACAAATCAAACTCATTATTATTATCTGTAGCATTGTTAACAGGACTTGCGGTGGCGGAAGACAGAATCAGCGGCGTTGCCGAAGTGGACTTTACCACCAACAAGCTGAAAATTCCCTGCGTCGAGGTCAAAAATCTCAACGATAAATTAAACGGCAAATTTTTTGACGCGGAATTGCAACGCCAAGATGATTCGCTCACGTTCGTGGTCGAACTGACTCAACCGGAAGATTCTGCTACTTGCCGCCAGGTCGCCGATTTCTCCAAATTTAACGATGATGATTTTGTCGACGATTCGCGCAGCCAGGGAGGTGGCAATCCAGCCAATCCGGCTGGCGGCGGAAAAATCCTGGTGGTTTGCGAACGGCGAGAGAACCGCTCGAAAGTTTCCGTCAACGGCAACAATCTTGCTTCCGGGGCTTATATCGCCGTGATTTCTTCGGGCACCAATAATGCTACGTCAGATTTGAAGCAGACCGTGGGCGATGAGGTGGAATTTGACTTCGACAGCGCTTTGGATGACATCGCCAGTGGCGCCACGGCCATCCCCACCGGTTTCATCCAAGGGCAGGTAGATGCGGAAATCCGCGACGACAGCGGCAATGTGGTTGCTGTGGCGCAATCTGTCCCGTGCCGGAATAAGTGAGGATGCGCTTTAACGGAGGAGAGGATAATTCTCCTCCGCCTTCCATAACTGCAACGTTGATTTGTTCGAAGCTTACTTCTCCGGTCAGCGAAGAAAACAGGGTTAAAAGGATATTCCGATGCAAAAAATAACCAACATTGAATTAAGGAAAACGATGCCGCCTCCTCGAATCGACTACCGAATCGCCGTTTATTCTCACGATACTTTCGGCCTTGGCAATATCCGGCGCATGCTGGCCATTTGCCAGTATTTACTGGACAACAATCCACACTTTTCTATTCTACTGATTACCGGTTCGCCGGTGATCCACCGGTTGCCTTTGCCAACGGAAAGGTTCGACTATGTCAAGCTTCCCTGTTTATCCCGGACCGAGGCGGAAAAATACCAGGTCAAGTCGTTGGGCACAACGTTCGACATGACCATGCGTCTGCGCGCGCAAATGATCAAGACGACGCTGATGGGGTTTCATCCCGATATCGTGATTGTGGACAAGAAACCCTGCGGGGTGGCGAAAGAGTTGATGCCGGCACTGGAAGCCTCGTCGGAAGCCATCCCCCGGGCACAATGGGTGCTTTTGCTGCGGGATATTCTCGATGCGCCCGGTAAAACCCGTCAGGTCTGGCGTAAACATCGGTACTTTGATGTCATCGACCGCCACTACGCTCAGATATTGGTGGTAGGTTCCCAAAAGATCTTCGATTTGGGTGAAGAATATGGATTTCCACCCCGTATCAAGTCGATCATGAAGTACTGTGGGTATATCCATAAATCCCCAACGGTTATTCCTCAAAAAAACTTGGCCACCAACGGTACCCGTACCGTGCTTGTCACCCCTGGCGGTGGGCAGGATGGTTTCCGCATGATCCGGGCATATTTGCAAGGGCTCGAAATTCACCCGGACAAGGGCTGGAAATCCCTCATCATCACCGGCCCTGAAATGGATGGCTGGGCCAGGGAAGAGATAGCGCATCTGGCATCCCGGGTCAATGCTGCCGTTACCGTTCAATCTTTCACGGCCGATATGCAGGGCACAATGAGCCAGGCCGATGTCATCGTATCCATGGGGGGCTATAACTCCTTGTGCGAGATCGTCTCCTTGGGCAAACCGGCGGTCATCGTTCCCCGCAAGGCGCCGGTACAGGAACAATGGATACGGGCACAGCGCTTTGCTCATCAGGGATGGGTCCATTGTCTCGACCCGGAAACATTGACGCCATCTCAGTTAATGGAAGCCATTGATAATCAATTAAACCGGACCCTGCTTCCACCTCCCCTCCAAGGGACGAAAGAATGGCAGGGCTTGGTGCGGGTATCCCAGGCCATTCGTTTGTTGCTTGCCGATCCAGGTTTTATGGCCTGTCACGCATAATGATCACCGCTCCGATTTTCAATTCCGAAAAATTGCCTGCCGCTCTCTGTTTGATCCGACAAATCTTGCAGACAGCGGCGTCCTTCTGCAAAGAATGTATTGATCATTCATACAAAATTTGCAGCCATCCGCCGTACAACACCCTCCCGCGAAATTCATCCATCATGGTTTAAGCATTGGCTCAGGGGCAGGTGTTGGAGTGTGCGTGGACTGTACCGTTGTGTTCAAGCCCTGATGATCCGGCTTATTGCGGCCCCTGAGACAGTCTTGATGCAATAGGGGTAATACGTTCACGCACGCGTGTAATGCCCATCCAAGGGAAAGTGGCACAAAAGCTGCTTTAGTGCCTTGAGTGAACCGATGACCGTAAGGATGGCGCGTATTTGCAGCGGATCTGTCGGTCCTGCGAAACAAAGGCTAATAACATTCTCAGTATGGAGAGACAGCCTTTTCGCGCTTTGGTTAAACCAGAAGGTAACAACCCGCCCAAACGGGGAAAAAACCCCATGGGGGCGAGCAGTTACCCCAGTGGAATTTTTATAAGGGAGAAAAAGATGAAACCTGCTATTTTCAGTGTGGGAGCCATACTATTGGCGGCTTCTATAGGCAGTCCCGGAGTTGAGGCCGCAGATACGGGTAAATATGTCTCCAAGGAAGAATACGAAAAGCTCAAGCGGGATTTTGAGCGGATGAAGACCATGATGAAACTGATGGAAAAGCGCCTGTTAAAGCAATCGGCGGCGCCCACCCCAGGTCCTGCTAGCTCGGAAGAAATGGCGGAAATCAAGGAGGAACTCAAGCAAGTCAAGCAGGAAGCCAAGCAAGCGAAGGAAAAAGTCAAATCGGTGATACCCGGGTTCAGGAAGTTTTTGCTTACGGGCTATGCTTTTGCGGGTTACTCCGACTCCGAACAATCCAATTCCTCATTCAACGCTGGATTTTTTCCCATATTTCTCTGGCGCATCAATGACGATATCTTTTTTGAAGCCGAGGCGGAATTCGAGTTGGAAGACGGAGAAACCAACGTGGCTCTGGAGTTTGCTCAAATCTCTTATTTACTCAATGATTATGTGACATTGAGCGCGGGCAAATTCATGAACCCCGCCAATTATTTTATCGAAAGGCTGGAGCCGGCATGGATCAATAAACTGCCAGACCAGCCATTGAGTATCGGCGGCGCCAATCGCATCCAGGGCAAGACCCAACTCGGCGCCCAGGTGCGCGGGGCCATTCCATTGGAGATGGTTGGACTCGACAGCGGCCGGTTGGGATATGCCTTTTTTGCCTCTAATGGTTCCGAGCTCAAGGACGACGGCAGCCTGAATCACAAAAATTTTTCCGATATAGATAATAACAAACTAGTCGGGGGCCGGGTCGGACTCGTTCCCTGGCCGGGATTTGAGATTGGTTATGGATTCGAAGTCGGAGGTGTCCGCGATCCCCTGAACCATAGTTTGGATATCACTACCCATATCGCCGATGCCAACTATGTGCGCACCAGCTCAATGATCGGAGGGCGGATCGACCTTCGCGCCCAGTGGGCTTGGCGTAAAATAGACCGGAGCCGCGCCGTTGGGCTCAACTTCAACAACAAAGTCAATGGCGGCTATGGCCAGATTGCCTACCGCCCGAGTTTATTGAACCTCAAATGGGTGAAAAATCTGGAAACCGTGTTTCGCTATGAGCGCATGAATCAACCGGTGGGGTCGAGATTTTATGATGAAAACCGTTATACCGCCGGTCTCAATTATTACTTCGCCCCCACTACGGTTTTCAAGTTCGCTTATGAGTTCGATGACCGTAAAGGCGTCAAAGATAACGATACTTTGTTATTCCAAGTTGCGACTGGTTTCTAAAGGAGTTTCACCATGGCAAATCAAACTCAAATCTTTCTATTGATTACAGGACTGCTGTTTTCCATGAGCGTTACTGCCCAGACCGAAAAAGCCTCTCCTGCACAAGAAAAAAACGGCGCCAGGCTTTGGGCTGACAACTGTGGCGCTTGTCATAACCTGCGCAGTCCGGCTGGTTACAGCGACGCCCAGTGGGATGTGGCGGTGCAACACATGCGCCTGCGTGCCAACCTGACGGCAAAGGACACCAAAGCCATTGTCGAGTTTTTAAAATCGGCCAATTGACCTAAATACTGGGCGGATTTAAAGTGGAACTTTTTTCCTCCTCCGGCACCGCTATCGCATTGCCGGAGGAGGGGAGTTAGAGCTGGTACTTTTTGAGCTTATACCAAAGGGAACGCTCGCTGATTTCCAGTAAGCGGGCGGCTTCCGCCTTATTGCCCGCGGTTTTTTCCAGAGCGCGGTGAATTAAACGCTTTTCCAAATCCGCTACCTGCTGCGCCAATGACCAGGTTTCAGGCTTTGGGTTTGCCTCTTGTCCAAAGGGTGTGGTGGGTACCTGGGCGCCGGGTAGATGGGCCGTGCCAACAGGCTCCCGCCCCCGCGTCAATACCAAGACTCTTTCCATCATATTTTCCAGCTCCCGCACATTCCCCGGCCAGGGATATTCATTCATCCAGGCTAAAGCCTGGGGCTGGATTTCCGGGCAAGGATAACCCAGTTCGCTGGCGTGCAACTCCAAAAAATGCCGCGCTAGCAATGGGATGTCTCCTTGCCTTTGCCGCAGCGGTGGCATCCGAATGCTGAACACGTTGAGCCGGTAATATAAATCCGGCCGCAATTTTCCTTCCTCGACCGCCTGGGCGGGATCCACATTAGTGGCGGCGATGATCCGGATATCTAAATCGATGACCCGGTTGCTTCCCACTCGTTCCAAAGTTTTCTCTTGCAATACCCGAAGCAGCTTGGCTTGCAGGCCGAGATCCATTTCCGCTATCTCGTCCAAGAATAACGTTCCCCCTTGGGCTAGCTCGAATTTACCCACCCGATCTCTGTGGGCGCCAGTGAAGGCGCCTTTGGCATGTCCGAAAAGCTCGCTTTCCAGGATATCGGCGGGAATCGCCGCGCAATTGACTGGTACAAAAAGGTTTTCCGCTCTCTTGGAGGCCTGGTGGATCGCGCGCGCCACCAATTCCTTGCCAGTCCCGGTTTCTCCCAAAAGGAGCACACCGACGGGAGTGTCCGCCACTTGTTCTATTTGTTCATAAACTTGCTGCATGGCGGGGCTGCGCCCAACCAGACCGCCCCAGCCCTTGTCCAATTCCTGGCGCAAGAAACGGTTTTCCCGGCTAATTCTGCCTATTTTTAAAGCCCGCCGCACCACGGTTTCGAGATGGCCCAATTCAAACGGCCGCAGCAAATAATCCAAGGCCCCCTGCCGCATTGCCTCGACCGCGCTTTCGACTGTTCCAAAGGCTGTGACGACAATGACCGGCGTCTCATCGCCTAGTTTGCGCAAGGAACGCAGCAGCTCCATGCCGTCCAATTGCGGCATTTTCAAATCGGTAATGATCAGCTCCACAGGTTGCTTATCCAACAAAGCCAAGGCTTCCACGCCGTTGCTTGCCTGGAAGCAACGGCAGTCCATTTGCGCCAGCATCAGTTCCAGCACCCGGCGCATTTTTGCTTCGTCGTCGACAATCAATACCCGTTGTTCAGCCACTGGATTCCTCATGAATTACATTGATTTGCCGCCAAGGCAGCCATAGGTGAAAACAGGCGCCTCCCAAGTCGCAGTCGGTGGCTTCGATGCCCCCGTGATGGGCAAGGATAATTTGTTGGACGACGGTCAAGCCCAACCCGATTCCTCCCTCCCGGCGTGTAAAAAAGGGATCGAAGAGCTGCTCCCGCCATTCCCGGGGGATGCCTGGTCCATTGTCGCATATCCAGACATGCCAAAATTCCCCTCGGCTCTCGGTGTGAATGACAATCCGCCCTTTCTGGGGAATATGTTGCACCGCATTGATCAGTAAATTAAAAAATACTTGAACCAGTTGATCGGGATCGCATTCAATCGTCCTGTCTTCATGAAGTTCTTGCTTCACATCCGCTTGGATATAGCTTAATTTTCCTTGCAGCAAATCCAGGACGCGCGTCAATATCAGATTGGCGCTGGCTGGGCAAAATTGTGGCGGGCGGGGGCGGGCGCAGTCAAGTAAGGTTGATACCAAGGATTTGAGACGATCGGTTTCGCTCAAAATAAACTCGGTCATTTCATGTCCCGGGGGACTCAAGCCAGGTTCCCGTTGCAGCATTTCAGCCGCGGATTGCAAGATTCCCAAAGGTGTCCTGACCTCGTGGGCCATGCTGGCGGCCATTTCGCCAATGACGGCCAATTTGGACGCCCGCACTAAATCCTTGCGGGATTGCTCCAAATGACGAATCATTTGTTCAAAGGCACGGCTAAGCTCTTGGGTTTCAACGCTGCCTTCGGCCGCCGGTGGCTCGGATTGTTTTCCTTGCATGTAATGCCGGGCAAATAGGGTAAGGGCACTCAGAGGCTGGGCAATCCGGCTGGCCAGCCAGTAGGAAAGAATCAAGCTGCCAATCAACGCCAATAATAAAAACAATAAAAGATTCCACCACAACCGCCACAGAGGCGCCATGGCCTGATCAGCCGAAGCCAATAGCACGACTTGCCAGCCAAACCCGGGAAAGGCGTGATATCCCTGGGAAGCCGCCACACCAGTCAGCATCTCTGGTCCACTCATGATATCCGTTTGGCTCTTGGAGGTAAGCATCGACGCATGGGATAACCACCGGGAATTCAGTTGCTGGCCAATCCACTGCTGCGATGATGGCTCACCAGAGGCGGCGATGATGCGTTTATCATCGTCCACAAGCAGGGCGGTGCCCTGAATCAAAGACTCGTGGTCAGGAAAATCCAACAGCCGTAAAATTTCTTTCCAGGCGAAAGCGGCATAGAGTTTACCCAAGCGGTCGCCGGACCCGGGATCTTCCAGCTGAACCGAAAAATAACAGTGAGCGGCCGGCAGCTTCAGCGGCAACAGTGAAATGGTTTTTCCTGCGATTTGCACGCGGTGCCACGCTGGTATTGCTTTCATGTGACCACCGATCAACGTGGGATTGCTGGCTGCCAGAATCTCGCCTTGTTCATTTGTAGCAAACAGCACGCCATAAACACCGGGATAACCTTGGTGCAAATCCCGCAGGAATTGCGACAACCGCTTGTCAATGTCCCGGACGCGCAGTTCCTGCATCACCGAAAGACGGCTCCAGGTGGCGACATTGGCCATTCTTTCGAAAAGCGTGGCGTCGATCTGTTCCATGATTCTGATGGCTCTGAGTTGAAGCTGATTTTCGATATTAGTGAGCAAGACTTGCCGCATGTAGAGAAATGCCAGGGAAGTCAGCGCCACAGCCACCAACAGACTGATACTCAAATAAGAAAACAATAAACTTCTGCGAATAGTCACGGCAGGTATAATCTTGTTTTTAAATTTGAAGCCTTGTCAGGGATGATTTTTACCCTTCGCTTGTTTTTTTTGCTGATTTTGCTGGCAAATCCAGTATTTGCCGCAGCCAAAAATCATTCTCAAAGGCCCCACTATCGCTGGGGGCGGGGGTTGTATCTGCCAGCCCAAAAGATTTTGCTCGGTGGCTATTTCAATTTTACTTTCAAAGCCCTCCAAGGCCGGCGCAAGCAAGCAGAGCTGGATGATCTTAGCTTATTTTTCACCTGGGCGCCCCATCCACGTTTGCGGTTGTTTTCCGAGCTGGAATTGGAAGATTTATTTACCATTGACAGCCGTTCATTACATAGCAATGAACGTTTTTTCAGTGTCGAGCGCTTATACCTGGACTACTTTATCACCGGTTCCTGGCGCTTGCGGCTGGGAAAGTTTCTGACGCCGGTTGGACGCTGGAATGTCATCCATGCTTCCCCCCTGGTGTGGACCACATCCAGGCCAAGCGTGACGGAACATTTCTTTGCCCCCCATGCCAGTGGCGCCATGCTTTCCACGACTTACACGCTTAAAGGACGCGATCTGGATATCGATCTTTATTTCGATGCCAGCAATGCCCTGGATCCCAAAAAGACGATGGTTACCTTTAAAACCGCGTTCGGCCTCCGCCTCAACTATGAATTTTCTCCCCAGTTACAAATGGGCGCGTCCTTTCTCCATTTCAAAATGGAGCGCCCAAGTTTCCAGCCTGCGGCCGATTTGTTCGGCCTGGATATGTTTTGGAATTGGCACCGGTTTGAAATAAGCTCCGAATTTGCCTACCGGCGCCCAGAATCCGGCCGCCGGGGCGAAACCGGGCTCTATTTACAAGGCGCCATTCCCTTGGGTCACCGTATCTTTGCCGTGGGCCGGTATGAATACTTGCAAGGCACGCACCTATTGGAAAGCGGCAGGCAACAGGGCACGGCCCATATCGGCATCGGCGGTTTGGCTTGGCGGCCCGCCACGCCGTTAGTGTTCAAAGTGGAATATCGCTTCGGACGCGGGAATCGGCGGCTCGCGCCGGATGGATTTTTGATGTCAGTCGCCATGCTATTTTGATCATGCGTTTGCTTTTATTGGCTTTTCTGATATTGGCGCTGGTCTTTCCTGCTTTAAGTCAGGCTGAAAAACTGTTGGTGATTGTCTCTAGCGATACCGATGTTGGCACTTTATCCTTGCCCCAATTGGCCCGGATATACAGCCGTAAAGTTCTCATCGGTCCCCATGGCATCCCTTGGGCGCCCTTGAATCTCCCCGTCAATCACCCGCTGCGCCAGGCTTTTTCCCAGGCTATTTTCAAGCGCTCGCCGGAAGAATTGGAAAATTACTGGAATATTCAATATTTTAAGGGCATTTTACCCCCCTATGTCGTCGCTTCGGAAAAGGCCATGCGCCAATATGTTACCTCCACGCCAGGGGCCGTGGGGTATATTCGCCCTTGCCATCTCGGCAGCGGGGTCAAAGTCGTCGCCACCCTGACCCTTTCTTCCAATCTTGAAATAGCGTGTCAACAATAGTACGGATTGACACAGGGCTAGGCTGATGGAGAAGGAGAAAAAGGCACCGTCTTTTCTTCCGTCAGGCATTGACAGAACAAGGCTTTCAGGTGCTGGTTGGTGTGCCTGGCATCGAACCGCCGGCATATTTTATTGCGGGCGTTTCTGCCCAAGCGATAACGTTTGCCAGTATCGGCAATCAAAGTCTTGAGTGCTTCTGTCAGCGCTTCAATGTCTTTTTCAGGCACCAGCAAACCGTCTTGGCCGTCCTCAATCAATTCTGGAATGCCGGAAATCTCACTGGAAACCACGGCCAATCCGCTGGCCATCGCTTCCATCAATACATTGGGGATGCCATCACGGTCGCCGTTGCCGAGCACTTGGCAGGGCAGGGCAAAGATATCCACCTCACGGTAGATGCCGGCCAGCGCTTCGTGAGGCATGGGGCCTTCTAGCGTAACGATATCGTGTAATTGCCACTGAGCAATCAACGCTTGAATTTTCTCGTAACTCTCGCTGCGCTCTCCCAGGATCCGGCAATGAAATTCAAAGCCTTGCCGTTTCAATTGCTGGCAGGCCTTAACCAAATAATGAAACCCCTTTTTCTCCACAAACCGACCCACCGCAAGAATTTTGACAATGTCTTTTTTCTTGCTGGGCGACAAGGGGGGATGGAATTGGCGCGTATCCAGGCCGTGGTAGACAAGGTGAACGTTTTGATGGCCCGCCAACGCCTTTAAATGTTTCAAATTCGCCCCGGTACAAGTCGTCACAAAGCGGGCCTGGCGTATCTTGATTTGGAGCAAGTTACCTGGATTCAATTCGGTTTGATAGATATCTTTGGCGTGGGCGGTAAAGCTGAAGGGCTTGCCGCTCAAACGGCTGGCAAACAAGGCAACTGTGGTGGCGCCATGGCAAAAATGGGAATGCAAGAGGCGGATAGCATCAGTCTCGACCACCTTCAAGGCGATAACGCCGGCTTGGAGAAATTCCTTGATAAATACCTTGCGCGGACCGCCCCAGGGAGATTTGCGGTAACGGAGGCTCCACCAAAGCGCTGTCGCCAAGGTGGCGGTGTAAGCCAAGGGCCGACGCCGGAGCAGTTTGAGATGGGCGCGGTGATAATTGGGCAGATTTTCTTTCAGCCACGGTAGAAGCGCGGTGTTGGACAGGGAAGTCATGGCTGGCAGGACGGTCAAAGGGGCGCGGATTTCCTCAACCGTTTGATGGATTTTGTCAGTATCGCCTTGCTTGATGGAAAACAGGCGCAAGTGCAAGCCCATATCTTCCAACAAGCGTATTTCGTTACTGATGAAGGTTTCCGACAGCCGGGGGAAGCCTTTTAAAATATAGGCAATTTCACCTTGCATGATAAGCTCCTTGCAGCGGTTGCGGGTATGGCGGCGTGACGGCCTTGCCTGCCAAAACCAAATCGAACAGATTTTTCAGAATGGCGAGATTGGGCGCCAGAGCGAAGTCGGTGTTTATGCGCGCTTTGCCGGCGGTGGCCAGTTTTCGTCGTAACTTTTCGTCCAGCAACAAGCTTTGCAAGGCATTGGCCAGTTGGCGGGGCTGGTCCGGCGCCACCAGCAGGCCGTTGACGCCGTCTTCCACCAGTTCCGGAATGCCGGAAACCGGCGTGGTCACCACCGGGATGCCCATGGCCATGGCTTCCATCAACACGTTGGGAATCCCGTCCCGGTCGCCGTCGGCGCTTATTTTGCAAGGCAAGGCGAAGATACTGGCTTGCCGGTACAGGTGGATGAGTTCCTGGTGAATCATCTGACCGCGTAACCTGACAGTTTCCCCTAAGCCAAGGGCGGCAATCCGTCTTTCCAACAATTGCTGTTCGGGGCCGTAGCCGACGATGGCACAGCGGAAACGAAAGCCTCTTTGCCCGAGAAGCGCGCAACTGTCGATCAAGGTATCGAAGCCTTTCTTTTCCCTGAGCCGTCCCACGCTCAGGATCAGAGGCTCTAAAGGTAAATCGACTTCAGAGACTTTTTCCGAAAGCCGTTGAAACCGCTGGCTGTCGAAACCATGGTAAACCCGGATGATCGGCGTGGGTGAGACGGTAATTTGGCGCAGATAGTTGCGATTGTATTCAGTGCAGGTCACCACAAAGCGGGCGGCGGCGACTTTCCTCTGCAACTGCGAAGGCGAGGATAAATAAATATCCTTGGCGTGGGCGGAAATACTGAAGCCAATACCTGTCAGCGCCTGAACCAGCTCCGCAACCGATGCTGGATCATTGGCAAAATGGGCGTGGATATGGATGATATTTTTGTGTTTTATCCAGTTTGCCAACTGGAGTGCCTGACGCAATAACCGCCAGCGCTCGGAAAGCTTGCCGTCATGGGCGCGCAATAGTTGGATGCTCTTGAATATTCCCCGGGGATTCTCCACCACTGCTTTAAGCAGGAATTTGAAACTTTGCCAAGGTCCTTGCTCCAGATAATAAACAGGCGCTGTCAATTGTTTGATTTCATCGTGGCATCTTGGGTCGGTGGGTTTTTGCAGCGAGGCGATTGCCAGGCTGTATCCATCGCGCTCCAAGGCGAGAATTTCTTGTAAGACAAAAGTTTCGGAAACTTTGGGAAAAGTCTTCAACAAATAGCAAATAGTCATGGGGTTTCCTGTTGCCGTTCGATTTATGCCTCAAACCATCAAGGGTTGAAGTGGTTAAGCGACTATTTGTTGATTCCTTTCAAACCTTGTGAAGTTCAAACCTTTTCAGCAGGGGTTAATGCGGCATGCGGCCGTCTATTATTTCGTTTTGTCTCTGCTTGAGCGCTAGACGGCCCGGGTTAGCAAGCATAATCCCCGCTATAAATCGTTTTTTTTACAGAGTGCGCTTTGTTTGTCGTCATGATTGCAATCTTTCATCTACGCTGTGGCGATTGATTTATGGCATGACATTAACGACAATGGTAAATGTAATCCAACGCGTACAGTCTCTTGGGGGCGCCTGCTCTTCCAGGGAACTGGAACACGGAAGAGTTGGGTTTTCTCAAGCAAGCGTTGGATACGTAGTTCACCAGAGGGTGAGCTTTTAATATTACCAATGGAATTCATCTTAAGGAGGTTTCAAGATGGGCAGAAAAATGATTTTCCGGGCTATGACTCTGGGCGTGGCCGCCACGGCATTAATGCTGGCTGGCTGTTCGAAACAGGGCGAGGAAGAAGCTAAGCAAGGCGCGCAGCAGCCGATGGAAAGCATCACTGAAGGTGCGCAACAAGCCGTGGAAGGGGTTAAAGAAGGCGCCGCTGACGTTGTCGAGGGTGTGAAAGAAAGTACTTCCGAAGCCGTGGAAGGGGTTAAAAAAGGCGCTGAATCCACCATGGGAGCCATGAAAGAGGGCATGCAAAGCACCATGGATAAAGTGAAGCAAGGCGTCGAAAGCGCGGCGGAAAGCGCCAAGGCCCGAATGGAAAGTGCTGAAGAAGCGGCAAAGTAAGCCGTTACTGGCTAGTAGTTAAAATGCCCGCCGGATGGCGGGCATTTTTATCTCAGCAAAAGAGGCTGTCTGTTCCCTTAATTCAAACCTAAATTCTGCAAATGCTTCGGCATTCGGTTGTCAAGTCAAGCCTTTATGCTACGTTGTCTGCACCAATTTTATGCTCGAAGTAGCGCTGCTACGCCTGCGCGAAAATGGGCTTGCCGTCTTGCCTGACACCCTCGGTGCTTGAATCACTTGCAAAATTTAGGTTGAAAAATCAACCCTGGGGCGTCAGCCTCCAGATATCCCGGTTGTATTCGGCAATGGTGCGGTCGGAAGAAAAGCGGCCGCTTTTGGCGGTGTTGAGAATGCTCGATTGCAGCCACCGGGGTTGGTCGAGGTACATTGCCGCCGCTTTTCGTTGGGCTTCGATATAGCTGCGGAAATCCGCCGCGGTCATCCACGGATCGAAGGGGCTTTCAATTGAGCCAATCACATCGTCGAAAATCCCTGGTTCAAAACGGTTGAAGTGGCCGTTTTTTAATAGTGCCATCACCCGCTTGAAATCTTCGTCATTATTAATAAAAGCTTCGGGGTGATAATCTCGGCGGGTTTGTTCCACCTGTTCGGCGGTCAGGCCGAACAAGAAGAAATTGTCTTCCCCTACTTCCTCCAGGATTTCGATATTGGCGCCGTCCAAGGTGCCGATGGTCAAGGCGCCGTTCATCATGAATTTCATATTACCGGTGCCGGAAGCTTCCTTGCCGGCAGTGGAAATCTGTTCGGACAGATCAGTGCCGGCGCAGATCACTTCCATGGCGGATACCCGGTAGTTGGGCAGAAACACCAAGCGTAACAAGCCTTCGGTGGCCGAATCACTATTGACTACCTGGGCGATGTTGTTGATGAGTTTGATGATTTTTTTCGCCATTTGGTAACCCGGGGCGGCCTTGCCGCCGATAATCACCGCCCGTGGGGTCCAGTTTTCAATATCGCCCCGCTTGATGCGGTCGTATAGATGGACAACATGGAGAGCGTTGAGGAGCTGGCGCTTGTATTCGTGGATTCTTTTGACCTGGACATCGAGCATGAAATTGGCAGGCAAAATCACCCCCGTTTCCTCAGCGACAAAGTCAATCAAGCGCTGCTTATTATGTTGCCGGACTTTCTGCCAGCGCTCTTGGAATTGGCCGTCGCTTGCCAGGGGCGCCAATTGTTGTAATTGCATCGTATCAGTGACCCAGCCTTCGCCGATGGTGGCGGTAATCAATTCGCTCAAGCCCGGGTTGCTCCAGGCGAGCCAACGGCGGGGGGTGATGCCGTTGGTTTTGTTGTTGAATTTGTGAGGCCACAGATCATAGAAATCACGAAATAGCCCTTCCCTGAGGAGCCTGGAATGCAGTTCTGCCACGCCATTGACGGAAAAGCTCCCGACAATGGCCAGATACGCCATTCTGACTTGCTTTTCGCCGCCTTCTTCAATCAAGGACATGCGCGCCAGCCGGTCCATGTCGCCAGGCCAGCGTTGATCTACTTCGGCAAGAAAGCGGGCGTTGATTTCGTAGATGATTTCCAGAATCCGCGGCAATAATTGTTCGAACAGCCGCACCGGCCATTTTTCCAATGCCTCGGGTAACAAAGTATGGTTGGTATAGGCCATGGTGCGGGAGGTGATGTTCCAGGCTTCGTCCCATGTCAAGCCGTGTTCGTCCATCAACAGCCGCATCAATTCGGCAACCGCGATGCTGGGGTGGGTGTCGTTGAGTTGGAAACAATTTTGCTCGGCAAATCTGGAAAAATCGTGACCGCGGGTCCAGACCCAGCGCCGCAGAACATCCTGCAGACTCGCCGAAGCCAGAAAATACTGCTGCCGCAAGCGCAGTTCCTTACCGTTTTCGCTGGCATCATTGGGATAGAGTACCAGGGAAATCTGTTCCGCCTTATTTTTGGCGGCCACCGCTTCCGGGTAATCCCCTTCGTTGAATTCGTCCAGGTCGAATTCATCGGTAGCCGTGGATTTCCACAAGCGGAGGGTATTGACCGTGTCATTTTTAAACCCAGGGACCGGCATATCGAAAGGCACCGCGAGGATATCGTGCGTATCCACCCAGCGAATCCGTGTGCTGCCATCGTCGGAAGCGACCTTCTCGGTGCGACCGCCGAAGCGAACCCGGACCGTCAATTCCGGGCGTTCCAGTTCCCAGGCATTGCCATTGCGCAGCCAGTGGTCCGGCTCCTCCACCTGGAAGCCATTTTCAATAAGCTGTCGGAACATGCCGTATTCGTAGCGCAGGCCGTAACCCATCACCGGTAATTGCAGACTGGCGCAGCTATCGAGAAAACAGGCGGCAAGCCGACCCAAGCCACCGTTGCCGAGACCAGCATCAGGCTCGATTTCTATCAATTCTTCCAAGTAGATGCCCAGATCGTACAAGCCTTCCGTCACCGAATCGGTGATGCCCAAGTTCAACATGGCATTTCCCAGCGCCCGCCCCAGCAAAAACTCCATGGACAAGTAGTAAGCTTGCTTGCAGCGGCTTTCGTCCACGGCATAGCGGGTATTTTTCCAGCGTTCCATCAGGCGGTCCCGGACGGTCAGCGCCAAGGAAGTGTAGGCGTAATGGGCGGACTTGCAGTTTTTGTCCCGGCCCAGGGAATAGTTGAAGTGGCGTTTATAATCGACTTTGATGTCTTTGGGAGACAACCCCAAGGGTGGTAAATCGGTGATGGATTCAGCAGGTTGGCTTTTGGCTAAGGGTTTAACAGGCATATTTATTTTCGTACATCAATTAAAACCTTCAATTGTAAGCGCCGGGGTGCTTTTTTGCCAAACTATTAGACGAAGAACTTTGTTGATAATTTCTTGACGAAAAAACAACGGTTGCGTATATTAATGCAACTTACTCTTGAGCGCCCGTAGCTCAGCTGGATAGAGTACCTGGCTACGAACCAGGTGGTCGGAGGTTCGAATCCTTCCGGGCGCGCCAGTAAGCAGGTTTCCATTCCCCTGTAGCTCAGCTGGTAGAGCAGGTGGCTGTTAACCACCGGGTCGGCGGTTCGAGTCCGTCCGGGGGAGCCAAATCAGATTAAAGGCTTAGCTTTCCTGAAGTTAAGCCTTTTCCTTTACTTGAGTGACTTGCCCTCTATCCGCGTTGCTTTGCAAGCAACGCTTAACCTATTTTGGTTTGATTGCTGCCCAGTAGGGTGTTTTACGCTTTTCCCGCCGATTATAAAGTCTGTCAGAACAGTATTCGCCAGACGCTGCAACTAGGGTTGCAACAAACGCCGCTGCAGCAAAGCTTGCAGATCCCGGCGGCCATCAGCAATCACAAGAATGTATAAGTTTTTATGGGAAATTTGGTAAATAATCCTGTAAGGCTTAAAGAATATTTCCCGATATTCTTTGATACCCAAGGATAGCAGCTCGCTTGGATAAGCGCCTCGCTGTGGGTTATCGGAAAGACTTGCAAAGGCGTCTTGGAACAGCGCCAGCACTTTGTCAGCTTTGCTGGGACTATCCTGCCGCCCGATGTAATTGTAAATATCCTGAAGGTCATAAACTGCATCATCTGTTAGCAGCACTGGAAAAGACATTAAAGGATTTATTATTTGCCGCGAAGCCGATTTATAACTTCAGAGACAGGCTGCACCTTTCCCTCTTCTATCTGCCGCCTGCCCAGCGCAAGCATTTTTAGCAAAGCCAACATTTCTTGTGTTTGCTCATAACTGTCGATGCCTTGTATTACCACCTTGGCTTCACCATTTTGGGTGATAATCAAAGGATCTTCTTGCCTAGCCTGGTTACGCACAATTTCAGCGGCATGTGCCTTAAGGTAGCTGATTGGTTTGATTTGTCGCGATAGCTTCATATCCAAGGCCCCTTAATAACATGACTAAATATAGACCGTTAACGGGTCTTGAGTCAAGATATCCTGGAGCAGGCATTTAACAAGATTCAGGTAGAGAAATGATTATGCTAACCTTAGCCCCTCAAACTGTCATCTAATTAAAGACTCAAGGGAGGGCTACGATGTTAAAGCGGCTTTATTTCTTCAAATGGAGCTTATTGTTGACGCTGATGTTGTCGATGGTGGTTTTATTGGCCGGTTGTCCCAAGGCTTTTCAAGGTAAGGAAGCCGCCTTGCCGCCGGGGATTACCGTTGGCGATACTTACTACACCCAATTTTCCCTGATGTTCGAAAAGAACCGCCATCGTACCACCAATTACCGGCGGGGCTTTTTGTTACCCATCAACGCCAAGGTTCAGCTGGTCAGTTTTGGGCGCAAGGGATTTGTCATTAAAGTGTTGCCTTCAGGGCCTGAAATTCAAATCGAGAATGTCCAAAAACACACCGGCGATACGCCCGAACAGGCGTTTCACAAAATTCTGGCCAAAACGCCGGTCAATATGAAGAAGTTCACCCGCTTGGAAAGGAAAAACATTATGGTTGGAAAAGTTACCAAGGGAATGCGCAAAGAGGCGGTAATCGCGGCCATCGGTTATCCGCCGATAACAGGCACGCCCAGTTTGGATATGGATGAATGGCGGTATTGGGCATCGCGATATGACACTTTCATCGTGCGCTTCAAAAACGGCAAGGTCGTCGCCGTCATCAATTAATAGTTTGTGAGCCGGAAAATGACGGAAAGTAATGTCGATGCGCTAATCGAAGAATTGAAAATGCTTTTGATCAAAGGCTTGCATCTGGAAGATATTTCACCCGAGGAAATCGATCCCGAAGCGCCTTTGTTTGGAGAAGGGTTGGGGCTCGATTCCATCGACGCCCTGGAAATCGGGGTCATGCTGGACCGCAATTACGGGATCAAAATCGTTTCCAACGATGAACGCAATCCCCAGATTTTTGCTTGCCTCAAATCCCTGGCCGAGTTCGTCGCCAGCAATCGCAGCAAATAACCATGCGCCAGGCAATCTTCGCCTCCCTCGCCGTGGTTTTACTGTTGGCCTACCCTTTTCTGATGCAATCCCTGGCCGAACGGGGATGGCATGGTTTTTTGCCCTGGTTGCTTGCCGGAATTTTGGGGTGGCGGGCTTTGCGTGTCCGTTCCAGGGCGGAAAGATGGTTGTGGGCGGGATTGTCCGTGGCGCTGGTGATTGGGGTGTTGTGGCTGGGGCCGGTCGTTACCAAGACCGTGCCCGGCGTTACTTTTTTACTACTGGCGTGGGTATTCGGCCGGACCTTGCGTTCCCTCCCTCCCTTGATTGAACGCATGGTGCGGTTGCAATTTAAAGACATTCCGCCCCACCTTTTGGCGTATACCCGCCGCTTGACCCAGATCTGGACGGTTTTCTTTGTTTTACTGGCCTTGCTGTCTTTCGCCTTGACCTGGCTGGCATCCGAGCAGGTCTGGACCTGGTTTCACGGCATTGGCATTTACCTTTTGATAGGGCTGCTGATGCTGGGGGAGTATCTGTACCGCCGCTGGCGCTTCCCGGACCTGGACCGGGCGCCGCCGCCCCATGAAACCTTGCGGGAAGTCATCAAGCATGGGAAAAGTTTATGGAAAAACTCTTGACACTTATTAAAACCGGGATCGGTTTTCTTTTGCTGTTTGCCCCTTTTTGCCAGGCCGGCCCCGATACCATTTACCGCCAGCTTCGCCTCAACCAACCCACCCAATACTTATATAAAGAATCCCGCCAGGTCAAGTTGCTAACCAACCCTTGGCAAGGGGATGGTTATATGCTGGCTTCCCCCGACGGGGTGATGATCAAGCTCCAGCTCAGCCCGCACCGGGTCATTATGGCGGCGACGCCCGATGAGTTATTGTATTTTGACAGCCGCAGCGGCGAACGGCGCCGGCTTTCGCTGCCTTCCAACTATTCCCAAGTCCAGGGCGTTTTGTTGCTGCGCCATTTGATGCAAAGCGACCTGGAAGCGGTCCAGCGCAATTACAAGATGACAGTCACCCAAAATGACGGACACTGGAAAATACAGCTATTTCCCTTGGATCCTGATGCCGCCCCGTTTAAAAAGGTCGTATTGGAAGAAAAGGACAAACAACGCGTCCTGACCCTGGAGGAAAAGGACGGAGATATCAGCCGGACGGCATTTGTCCTCGATCAAGAGGGCGCGGATTTACGTTTTACCATTGCCCGCCTGCTGCGGGAAGCCCGCGGGGAATGAAGCGGCAACTCACTATCCTGGCACTGCTGGGATTAATAATCGCGGCATTGGCCTGGCAACTGCGTTTCGAGTCCCGCTTGTCGGTATTCTTTCTGGGCGAAGTTGGCCCGGGCATGAAAATGGTGGAAAAATTGCAGCACCAGGTTTTTGCCCGCCGTTACTTGTTGGCGGTAGCGCCCAAAGAAAAGAGCGCCGCCGAAGCAGCCGGGCTGGTCAACCTGGGTCAAACCTTTTTACACCAGCTCGCCAAGCAGCCAGGCGTTGCCAAAGCCTGGCCCGCCTTTGCGCCGCCGGTTTCCATCAACCAGGTGATTCGCCGTTACGCCAGCCACGCCTGGCAGATCTATAGTCTCAACCCCGAGCGGGAGGCGCGGCGGCTGCTCTCAATCGATGCCTTGCCGCAACGGGCAGCGCTACTGAAACAATCGTTATTATCCCCGTTTGGCGATCTGATCCAGCAAATCGCCCCCCAGGACCCCCTGCTTTTGACCCTGGAGGCCTTTGCCGATTGGCGGGACAAGCTGCAAGACAATAGCAGAACCCTGGAAGATTTTTATCCCATTGTTTTGGAAAGCCAGGCCGCCGCTTTTGATTTCACTGCCCAGCGGGAGCTGCAAAAGGCCATCCGGCAACTATTCGATCAACTGGTACGGACGACCGGGGCTGAGTTGGAGCTTACCATGACCGGCGTGCCGGTCTTTGCCGTGGCCGCGCAAAGCAGGATTCAAGCCGACGTCAACCGGGTGACCTTGATTTCCAGCCTGGGCGTGATGCTAGTTTTTATCCTGTTGTTCCGTAATCTGAAAAGCTTGCTGGCCACCTTTCTGGTGCTGGTATTTGCCTTTGCCACCGGCGCGTTGGCCGTCCAGGTGAGTTTCGGCTATGTTCATGGCTTGACCCTGGCGTTGGGCGCCACCTTGATTGGCGTGTGCGTGGACTATCCCATTCATGTGATGGCCCATTGGCGCGGAGGGCAAACGGATGGCGAATCAATCGCCAACAGGTTGTGGCCGGCGCTGATCATGGGCGGCGGCACCACCGTGGTGGGTTATCTGGCGTTGGCGGCCACTGGCTATCCGGGCTTCCGCCAGATTGCGGTATTCGCCAGCGTGGGCATTGTCACCGCCTTGCTGATGACGCGCTATGGCTTGCCTGCTTTTCTGGGAAAAAACCGCAGCATTACCCCTTTGAAAGTCCCGGGCTTGACGGCTTGGCTTGCTCTTTGCCGGCGCTATCCGCTGGGACTTAAAGCGGCGGTGGTTGTACTGCTGGCGGGAGCGCTTCTGGTAATACCCAAGCTCCAGTGGCTGGATGACTTGGAGCGGCTGGCGGCTATTGATCCCAAGCTCAGGCAGCAGGACCACGCTATCCGCGCCCGCTTGGGCGGGATCGAACCGGGCCGGGCGGTCTTGATTGAAGGCCGTGACTTGGAAACCGCCCTGATCCGTGCGGAGGCAGCGACCCGGGTGTTGCGGCGCCTCAAGCAACAAAAATCGCTGCATGATTTCCATGGGATATATCCTCTGCTGGTGTCGAGGAAGTTGCAGGAAAAAAATGCCCGTATATATACGGGCCAACTTACCCCCGCTTTGGCGGAATACTGGCGCTGGGTCTTGTCGGAACAGGGCTTGGCCGCCGATGTTTTGGGGAATCTAACACCCAAACATAAGTCCTGGCTGGATAATGAAGCCGCGCTCCGGTCGGAAGTAGCCGAGTTTCTGGTGGGTCAGTGGGAAGAGACCGAAGAGGGCGTTCAACTCGCCTTCTGGCTCGGGCCGCATCAGCCCCAGGCGGTGCGGGAAGCATTGGCCGGGCTTGCCGGGGTTTCCTATTTCAGCCAGAGAGCGCAAATCAATGCCCTGGCGGAACGCTACCGGCAACGGGCGATTGTCGCCTTGAGCATGGGTTTGGGAGTGATTTTCGCCGGGCTTTGGTGGCGTTACCGCACCCCTGTCACCGCGCTGCGGGTATTGCTGCCGGCATTGACGGGCATGGTATTCATTCTGGCCGCCTTTGCCGTGTTGCAACTACCGGTCAGTTTCTTCCATTTGATTGCCGCGCTTCTGGCCATCGCCATTTGCGTCGATTACGGGATTTTCTATACCGAACGCCGGGGAGGCGATCCCGATGCCACTTTTCAGGCCATGGGTGCTTCCATGCTGACGACTTTGACCGCCTTTGCCGCCTTGGGGATGGCGCAGATGCCGGTTCTGAAAATGCTTTCCCTGGCGGTTGCTTGCGGCGTGGTTGCGGGATTTTTGTTGTGTCCGGTGATGATTCCTACAAAATCAAATTAAGGAGGGAGAGAGGTCATTCCCAATCTTCCTTTAGTTAGCATCAAGTCCGCCAGGGATGCTCCGGCAAATCCGTCACCCCAATGACTTTTACCCCGGCCAGGGCCACCTGCCGGTCATTTTCCACCGCGCTGCCGCTTACCCCGATGCCTCCCAGCAGCACCCCGTTTTCATCCACAATCGGCAGTCCACCGGGGAAGGTAATCAGCCCGCCGTTGGAATGTTCAATGCCGTATAAAGGCCCGCCGGGTTGAGACAGCTTGCCGATTTCTTCCGTGGGCATGCCGAACAGGCAAGCGGTTTCGGCTTTCTTGATAGCGATATCGGTGCTGCCAATCCAGGCATCGTCCATCCGCATGAAAGCTTTTAAGTCGGCGCCTGAATCCACTACGGCAATACACATTTTGGTATGGATTTTCTTGGCCTCTTCTATGGCGGCTTCAATGGCTCGATTGGCTTGAACGAAAGTCACATGCATGGCGATCTTCTTCTGGTGATGAATTGTTGAAATCCTAAGTTATCACAAAAAATTAAAAACATGGTGTGAGGCGATAAAGGTCAAGGGCTTTGGAGTACAGAGGCGTATTTTTCACGTTAGATAAATATATATTGCGCTTTATGTACGAATACATTTACAATCAAATTATATAATCCGGCCATTTTTTGTTGGTATTCATCAACAGTGATGCCCGGATTCAGAAAAATCAAAAAGAAAGCAGCTTCCGGAGTACTCGATGAAATTACCCGCCCGATTCATTGCCGTTTATCTATCTTGGCCACTGATTGGCATCGTTTGGCTCATTGTTACTTTGACTGGTATCAGCGCTTATGCCAATAGCCCAAATGGTACGCAATCCTCCCTTTCGCCAACGATTGCGGATTGGGCCAAGCTGGCGCGGATTGGTGGATTTGATGCCGATCCTGAGATGTCCGATCAAGAAGTGGCCGATTTAATGACCGTTCGCAAGAACGAGAATGTGTCGGTGCTCGAGGTGGATTCCGGCCTGAGTAATTACCTGAACGAGACCCAGTTCCAGATTCAGCTGAACTTTCTCACCAAGGTTGCGAACATGGCCCATGACCGCAACATGCGGGCGGTGGTTTATTATCCATCACTGGAAGTCACCACCCCCAACGGCGAAAACCTTGCCCATACCATGTATAAGGACCACCCCGACTGGATTCAAAAAGGCATCGACGGATCGCCCAATGTGTTCTACGGTTCCCAGGAGGTCTGGGTGGAACCGGGGATGGAGAGTGCCTGGATGTCTCCCAATACCGGCTACCGCGATTATTTCATTAATCGGATCAAACAGCTGGCGGTTTCTGGTTTGGATGGGGTATGGATTGACGTTCCTATATATCTGGGTACCGGGGCTTCCTGGGCTGCCACGGAGCCAGCGGCGGCAGCAGCGTTCAAGAATTGGAGTATTGCCCGTGGTTTGGGGGGTAGTAATGGACTGCCGGTTCCTACGAGCATCAATTGGGATGATCCGGCCTTCAGAGCATGGATTCAGTGGCGGCACGAAAACCTGGCTGAATTCCTGGAAGATGTTCGTAAAGCCGCTCACCAGGTTAATCCCAACTTCATGGTGGTGATCGAAAACTTCCCTACCGATTATATGGATGCTACCGAAGCCGGACTGGATGGCACTTACAGAGCTAGCAATACAAACTTTCTGCGGGTTTGGGAAATCGACAGCGTTTCCAATACCAAGGCCATGAAATGGGCCAGTGTCGATGAGTTCAGCAATAAAATTACTATGTACAAATGGGCGCGGGCGGTGGACCGGGAGAATCCCTCCTGGGCTTTTTCCTATGGCAGCCGCCCCCTGGATGCGGGCTTGACCATGGCGGCTTCCCTGGCCGTTGGCGTGGTGCCCTTTGAAGCGCAAACGCCGGAGATGACCCTGTCGGTGGATTCCGCCTTCCGCGCCAAGTGGTTCCAATTCATCAAGGAGCATCAAAACGCACTCTTGGGAACGCCGCGGGTAGCGGATGTGGGAATCTGGTACAGCTCGCCGACCCGCGATTTTCAGGATTTCAAGGCCGGTGGCGCTTACGGCATGTACGTGACCACCACCAATCCCAATAACGACCCTGATTGGTGGTCCACCGAACCGGGTGACAGCGCCCTGCCCAAACCCCATTTGGGGGGTTACCGGGGGGCGGCCCATGCCCTGATCAAGCTGCATGTTCCATTCAAGATCGTCGCCGATCCAGGCAATCCCGCTGGGGAACTGAATAATCTAAAAATTTTGTGGTTGCCGAGCGTGGCGGCCATTTCTGATGAAAAAGCGCAACTGATTAAAAACTTCGTCACCAACGGCGGGATCGTTTTTGCCACGGGCGAGCTTCCCGGCACTATGGATGAGATGGGAAATTCCCGCGGCGGCAGTATATTCCAGGATCTGTTTAACTTCGGCCCCCAGATACAAGAAAGCGTCAATTTTTATGGCAAGGGCGTGGCGGTCTATAATCCAACCGTTCGGGGATCGGATATGTTCGCCTCGGTCAGTGATCCGAACAAAGCCAACGACGATCTTAGCACCGTCGAACAACTGGTCAGAATTCACGTGCCTGACCGGCTGATCGTCAAAGGACCGGAAGGGATTCATGTGGAAGTAGGTCAGGCTTCCCAGAGCAAACATTACCTTTACGTGCTCAATTATTCCGGCTTGCAGTTGCCGCTGGTTTCTTCACCCAAGGATGTCACCTTCGATTACCGGGCCCCTGAAGGTTACAAGGTGTCGGCAGTATCCGTCACGGCGCCGGGCGGGGGACAATCAATCAGCGTTCCGGTACAACCTTCGGCCAAAAACTTTTATCGCTTTACCGTCAATGTTGACCAGTTTGCATTGGTCGAGCTCACCCAGGCAGCGCGCTCTCCGGATGCTGTTCCGCCCTCCGCCACGCTCAATTGGCTAACGCCTGAACGCAGGGAAGCGGCAGAGAGCGGATTGAACTTCATCCTCAATGCCATGAGGGATAGTAGTGCGCCGGAGCCAGCATCTTATGGCATTTTCACCAATTTGATAGATGATCCCGGTAATGTGGATATTTACCCCCACGGCCACCATATGACCGCCGAGCACATGGGGTTGATGCTGCGGGCATCCGCATGCATGGGCAGGGAAACCGCCTATCGCCAATCTTACAGGTTCGTTAATGAACTCATGGTGGATCCTCTTTACCACATCGTAAATTGGGCGATTGACCGCACTCGTCACAAGCCGCTGGTATTCTTTGATAATGTGTGGAAGAACAGTAACGCCCCGCTTGATGATTTCCGGGTAATTCGCGGTTTGCTGGAAGGCAAGAGCGTTTTCGATCTTCCAGAAACAGAAAAGCTCGCCGATACCTTGCTGACCGGTTTGTACTGGACCAGTGTTACGGACCGGGATCATAAAATCCAACTGGATTTTCCCGCCTATCCCAACGGCTTGATAGGCTATGCTTGGGACTGGGCAGGGACCACGGATTCATCTCTGAATCCGCCGGCCAAGGCCACGGGTATCGGCGTGTTGACTACCGACCCTGTTCCTACCGATTACAATGATTTATACATGCTGGGTCAGGCCGCTTTCTATCACCCGCGCTGGAAACCAGTGCTGGCTTCGGCCACCGACTTGTTGTTGAAATCTGAAGTACCCAGCGTGCCCGGATTGTTCTACAACGGATACAAGGCGGGCGCCAACTGGACCGGGGACTTTGAAAACCGCGATACCAATCAAGGAAAACACCTCAAGGTGATACAAACCTTGTGGATTGCCTTGCATTTGGCCCAGGCTGCGGATTTACCCACCAGCGTGCTGGATGAAAACCGGCGTTCAGCCGCGCGTGACGCGGCGCAAAGAAGCCTGGATTTCTTCAAGACTTATTACCTCAACAATGGCAAGATTCCTGAGTATCTGACCTTTAACGGAACCCAGGTGCCCAATTGTACCGGCGCCAATACCCCTAATGGATGCCTGATTGCCGATGAGGAAAATCTGGTCAATGGCGAGACGAGAATCTACGCGCAGTTGGCCCGTTTGGCATTGCTGCTGGGGGATCGTGGCTTTGCTGCTGATTTGATTGAAGGCAAAATCCTGACCGACAGAATCAGCGATCCGAACGACCCCCGCTATGGTTTGATTGGTGTTTCCACCGCGTCGGCCAATGATGCCGAAGCCTGGAATGTGTTGGAATCGGTGTTGACCTTATGTCTTGAAGCGCGGCAAGCACCGCCGGCAAGCAACCGGGCTCCAAACGCCCGTGATCAGTCGATTTCTCTTTTCCAAGGGCAAACAACTTCCATCACCTTGACTGCCACCGACCCTGACCAGGATCCATTGACCTTCCAAGTGGTAAGCCAGCCTGGTTCGGGAACTTTAAGCGGCAACGCGCCTAATTTGACCTATACGCCCGCGGCTAATTTTACGGGGGAAGATAGTTTCACCTTTAAAGCCAACGATGGGCGGCTGGACAGCAATGTGGCAACGATCCATTTGACGGTTGCCCCTGCCCCACCGGTAAATCAAGCGCCGGTAGCCAATAGCGACAGCTTTGGTACCAACGTGAATACCGCGCTGACATTCTCTGCGGCTGATCTAACAAGCAATGACACGGATCCTGATGGGGATCCCTTATTTGTCAGTCAGGTCAGCACGACGCCCGCGACGGTGGGGACATTGACGGATTTGTCAGGCGGCATTTATTCCTACACGCCGCCCCAGGACTTTACAGGTTCTGACACGCTGGCATACACCCTGTCTGATGGCAGAGGTGGCACAAGCACGGGACAAATCCAGATTACCGTGAGTGGGGGCGCGACTACCACTAGTACATACTTCCCAGCCTCAATTACTGTTACCCACGGGCATCACGATTGGGGCACGCTGGCGAGTTTCCGGGCTTCTGACGATGATACCTACGATATCGATTCGGAATCTGTCTCCGGAGATACCGTGGTTGACTGGTTTGCCAGCACTACTATTTCCGAGAGTGCGGGCAATATTCAAAAAATCAAAGTGATTTATCGAGGCCAATATTCCAGAAGGAACGTCAAGCAAAAGATCTATCTCTACAATTTCACCGCCAGTCAATGGGAGCTTGTCGATACTTCTACGGTGCATAACGAGGATGATTTGGAAGTGACCACCACAATCAATGCCGCCTTTTCCGATTACGTATCCCCGCAAAAGGAACTGAGAGTGCGGATCAAAGGGACGAGATCCAGCGGCTCGATGCAGGTATGGGCCAATTACCTCGGTTGGGAAATAACGTCCGGCGGCACCACCATGCCTGACCCTGGCCCAAGCAATCACAGCCCCACTATTGAAGCTGTACCGGATCAGACAAACCAGGTGGGTGACAGCATATCACTGCAAATTTCCGCCCGGGACAGTGATGGAGATAGTTTGACATTTACTGCCAATGGTTTGCCCACCGGTTTGACCATGGACAGTGCTAGCGGCCTGATTTCCGGGACTGTTTCTCAGACAGGTCAAAGCCCGGTTAATGTCACCGTGAATGATGGTAACGGAGGAGCGGCTACCATTTCCTTTAATTGGTCTGTGACGCAAAGCACGCCAGATCCGGGTAGTCCCATCACCATTAGCTTTGATTTTGAGTCTGATGCGCAAGGTTGGCAGCGAGATCCCGATGGCGAAGATACCGCCACCAAGGGCAAATGGCTCAGAACCAATCCCGCGCCCACTTTCTATCGGGGCCATTTAATTCAAAATGGCGATGCGGCCCAGGGCCGTTACGCCTTGATCACCCGCGGCAAGGCGGGCAAGAGAGTGGATAGCTATGATGTGGATGGGGGGATGACTTCCATTGTGTCGCCGGAAATAGATCTGACCGGGACTACCCAGGCCAGTATCCGTTTTTCCTACTACTTTGCCCATTTGGCGAATGCCAATGAGGAGGACTACCTCCATGTGGTGATTGTCGGGGGGAATGATTTTACCGCCGTTTTGGATATCCACGCTGACGGCACCCTCTCTGAGGGTAATTGGCAGACCCATACCGCAGATATCAGCAACTTTGCCGGACAAAAGATTTTTGTATTAATTGAAACCGCAGATGACGGATCACCTAGTGTCGTAGAGGCAGGAATCGATCAGGTCGTTATCACCACGCAATAATTTAAGTAAGGGGGGCAAAATAACCGGCTTGGCCCGCTTGTCAAAAATCACAAGTTCCTCCGCTTAGTCATACTTTATGCAAACTTGCCAAGGGGTTTTGTTCGAACCTGGATAACCGATTCCGTTACAATGTAGCGGTATTGGATGTAAAGGGGTATCGAGATTCATGGCAAGGCTTGTTTCTTTTTTATGTTTGTTCTTAACCGGTTGCGCTAACCGGACAATGCTGCCGGAAAGCCTTGCCGGGCAGTTGGATGCTCGAACCCGGCCCTTGATTTTCGATGTGCGGTCAGCGAAGGAATACCAAAGCGGTCATATTCCCGGCGCGGTGAATATTCCATTCTGGAATGTTGCCGGAAAGATGACACCGGAGTTAAAGCAGGCTTGCCGGGAAAAGTCCATTATAGTGACTTGTGAACACGGTCCCCGGGCGTATATTGCCGCTGCCGGTTTTAAAAGCCTTGGATGTAAGGATATAAAATTGTTGAAAGGCTACATGCTCGGCTGGCGCGCCAAAGGTTTACCCCTGGAGAAAAGCGGAGGGGAGTAATATGGCGCCCATGATGAAGCCGGTGGCTATTACCGCCTGGCAATGTCAATCGGTGGCGGGGGGAGGCAACGCGGCCTTGCTGAATGCGCTTCGTGAAAACCGGTGCCTATTGGCGCCGCCTGAATTTATTTCCCTGCCTTTTCCCACGGTGGTGGGCGAGGCGCCAGATCCCATGCCTGCAATCACTCCAGCGCTAAAAGATTTCGATTGCCGCAATGCCCGCTATGCACTGGCGGCCCTGGAAGCCAATGGTTTCCGGAGCGTAATCGCAAATGCCCGGGAACGTTACGGCGTCAGTCGGGTTGGCGTGGTGATGGGAACGAGTACTTCCGGTATCTATGATTCGGAACAAGCCTACATGCATTTCGTCCGATACGGGCGGATGCCGGAGGATTTCAATTTTCTCCGCCGTCATGCGGTGCAAGCCACCGCGGAATACCTGCAAAAAGAGCTGGCATTGGAAGGGCCGTGTTACGCGGTTTCCACTGCCTGTTCTTCCAGCGCCAAGGCGCTGGGATCGGCACAGCGGATGATTCAAACAGGGGTTTGCGATGCCGCGTTGGTGGCCGGCGTGGACACTTTATGCCGCCTGACGCTGCGGGGGTTTCACGCGCTTGATCTGGTCTCGCCCGACCCTTGTCGCCCCATGGATGCGGAGCGCTGCGGCATCAATATAGGCGAAGGCTCGGCCATGTTGTTATTGGAAAAAGCAAGCCATGGCAACAGAGACTTCCCGCACTTGCTGGCTGTGGGAGAATCGTCCGACGCCCATCACATGAGTACTCCGGATCCGGAAGGCACCGGGGCGGAGGCCGCCATGCGGCAATCCTTGGCGATGGCGAATATCGCTCCGGAAAGCATAGATTATGTCAATCTGCATGCCACGGCTACCCGGTTGAATGATCTGGCTGAAGCGAAAGCGATTCACCGCCTGTTTGGCGACCGGGTGCCTTGCAGTGGCATCAAGGGTTTGTTGGGACACACCTTGGGGGCCTCGGGGGCGGTGGAAGTTGTGGCCACCTTGGTTTCCATGCTGGCGGGTTTTTTGCCGGGCACCTATGGCCTGGAAACTCCCGATCCGGAGGTAAAACTGCAATTGTTGAGCAAACCCGAAAAGAATGATCGAGTGGCCTTTGCCCTTTGCAATGCCTTCGGTTTTGGCGGCAGTAACGCCAGCGTACTCTTGGCCCACAGCGGAATGGCATTGGAATTTCCATGAAAAATGCCGGAACTTCCCAAATGTTTTTAGCGGGTTGGGCCTGTTGCAGTTCAGATGAAACGCTGTCCTCAAGGTTGCGGTTCCCGGTTGCGCTGCCGGATAAGCGGCGGATCCCCGCATCGATAAGGCGGCGGACCAGCCAGGCGGTGCAGCTGGCGTTGTCCGCCGGTTTAATGGCGTGTGAAAATGCCGGCATGAATCCTGCGGATTTACCAGCTATCTTTGCCAGCGCGGGCAGCGAAATGCAGGTTACCGACCGGCTTTGTATCGAACTGGCCAAGCCCGATGGCTTGATTTCCCCGACCCAATTTCATAACTCGGTACACAATACCGCCGCCGGATACTGGAGTATCGCGACAGGCTGCCGGCAGCCTTCCACTTCCCTGGCGGCGGCAGAAGCCACCGTGGCTATGGCGTGGCTGGAGGCGTGGTGCCGCCTGCAAAGCGGTGTCCAGTCTTTGCTTGTGGTGTGTTACGAGGAAATTTGGCCTGAATATTTAGAACCTGGCGTGGGGCTATATCCGGCTGCCATGGCTTGGGTGTTGAGTGGCTCGCCAGAGAAGGCCAGGGCAACACTGGGCCGTCCCCATCCTTCAGGTGCGAAATTGGAAGGTGATGACGCCAAATCGGCCTGCGAGTGCCCGGCCTTGGCCGCGGCGCCTTTATTCAGGGCAGTGTCTCTGGGCAAAACAGGCGACGTGGCGTTGGGGGCAGGGTGGTCCATCCCATTGAAATTTCGTGGAGCCGACGAATGACACACCAACGTGAATACGATGTCATCATCGCCGGCGGCGGGCCCGCCGGCAGCACCGCCGCCACCTTGTTGGCCCAGTACGGACATCGCGTGTTGTTGCTGGAGAAAGGCCGCCATCCCCGCTTTCATATTGGCGAATCCATGTTGCCTTACAGCGAGCCAGTCATCCAAAGGCTGGGGCTGGACTGGAGCGAAGGCAATGTGTTTAAGTCCGGTGCTGTTTTTATTGATGAGGCATTGGGCAAACGCATGTTTTTCCAGCTCAGCGGGGGCAGGCGGGCCTATCAGGTGGATCGCAGCGAGTTTGACCGCAAGCTGTTTGAAAATGCGGCCAAGCACGGTGCCGAGACCCGGCAAAATTGCGCGGTGGAAAAAGTGGATTTTAGCGCCGATCAAGTGGTGGTAGATACTAGAAATGGGCGATTCCTGGGTCGTTACCTGGTGGATGCCACCGGCCGCAACGCCATGCTGGGACGGCGCCAGCGGGCGCTGGAAAAGGTCAAGACCCTTGGGAATTTCGCCCTGTACTCGCATTATGCTTCAGTCGAGGGACAACTGGCGGATCAACTATTCGAGACTGGCAATATCTGGATTTTGATGGTGGATGTGGGCTGGCTCTGGGTGATTCCCCTTGCCGGAAAGCGGGTGAGTATTGGCTTGGTTGTACGTGGCCGAAAGCCTGAAGGAGTAACTACAGAAAACCTGTTTCACCACTATGTCGGTCAATCCGCTTTGTTAAACCAGTTGCTGGAAGGCGCGGATCAATGTTGGCCAGTCAAATCGGAAGCCAATTTCAGTTTTCTCAATCGTGCCCGTTATGGCCCCCGGTTTATCAGTGTGGGGGATGCGGCGGGCTTCCTTGATCCGGTGTTTTCCTCCGGGGTCTTTCTGGCACTGACTGGCGCCGCCCGCGCTGCGGACCGGATTCATCAAGGCTTAGTGGAAGGCAAGGAAGGCGATCCCCGTCTTCATCAACCGGACGACCATGCCCACAAGCTGGGATTTAATACCATGTACACCTTCGTGGAGCGTTTTTACCAGTCCCGGCTTATCAAAAATGTGTTTTTTGAGGCCCATCGCGACGCTCATATCAAACAAGCCATCAGCGAGCTGTTGGCGGGGAATCTTTGGAGTGGCAATAATCCGTGGCAAGCCACCCTGCTCAAGGGCAGGTTCCGGCTGGATGAGGCGCAATGAACCCAGCGCCCATTCCCCGCCGGTGTGATGTCGCCATCATAGGGGCAGGACCTGCCGGAAGCAGCGCCGCTGCCTTGTTGGCCAAAGCGGGTATCGATACGGTGGTGCTGGAACGGGCCAGGCACCCGCGTCCCATGGTGGGAGAGAGCCTGATTCCGCACTTCTGGAAATATACCGATTTGACGGGCGCAAGCGCCAAAATTGAGCAGGAAGGCTTTATCGCCAAGGCGGGGGGGATTACAGTTTGGGAAGGGGGCATCCACCGCATCGCTTTTTCCGATTTTGGTTTTAAAAGGCCGGCGCTGCACGTGGAGCGGGACCGGTTTGATCATTTATTGTTGCAACATGCCCGCGAGTGCGGCGCGCAAATTTTTGAAGGAACCCCGGCCGTCAAGGTTAATCTCAGCGGAGATAACCCCCGAATTAGCTACCTGGACCGGCGCGGCTCAAGCCCGGTTCAAGGGGAGTTGTCCTGCCGCTATATGATTGACGCCAGCGGCGCTTCCACCCTGGTTGCCCGCCAGTCCCGCAGCAAACGCTTGGCAAAGGCAGAGCATCAATTCCTTTCCTTCTGGGGATATTTTGACAACGCCCGCTTTTTGGCCGCTGATGGCCGTAGCTACCCCTTTCAAGCGTTGACGAAAAAAGCGCCTGTCACTTTTGTGCTTTCCTACGAAGATGGTTGGATCTGGCATATTCCCTTGCGCCATAAAACCAGCGTGGGATTGGTGGTTTACCGGGGCAAGCTGGAAAACAAGAGTCCGCAAGAACGTTTGCGTTACTTTCACGAAATTTGCCGGAAAACACCGTATTTGCGGGAATTGTTACAAGAGGCTGCGTTTATTGGCGATTCCCTTGGTGGTCGCCCTGATTTTTCCTATCATGTGGAAGCGTTATGCCGGGAAAATGTTTATTGCATTGGCGATGCCGGGGGGTTTGTCGATCCCATTTTTTCCCACGGCGTATTGAATGCCTTTTACAGCGCTGCCGTGGCGGCCTTGGCCATTCAAGAATCCCTCAGGCATCGCTTCCGGCAACACCGCTGCGCCCAACTCTGCGAAGCCAAAATCCGTGAATTTTACAGTTTTTCCAGGGCGTTGGCTTTGGGGGATTTTGATGTCAATGGCGTGGAAATCAATCTTATCAAGCGTTTCATGCGTTCGGTGCCCAAACCAGAGCTGGAACTTATGCTGGCCGCTTCTCACATGACCCATCGCAGCAAAAACTTCAGGGCCATGCTTGCAGCAGCCGGCCTCGATGAGCTGACAGCGGGCATTGTGGATAGGGCCCGGATACTGGAGAATTTGATCATCTAACATCAACCTGACAAGACCGAGGTGGCTTTGGATGGAGAAAGAACAATTGAAAAAAATCATCTTGGCGGTAGCGGAGGAGATCGCCGCCCACGAACAAGAGCTTACCCAACTGGACCAGGCAACCGGAGACGGCGATTTTGGCAGTAACATCAAGCGAGGCGTGTTGGCGATTGCCGATGCTGCGGATGAAATCGCCAGCCAGCCCTTTCCCGCCGCCATGCAGAAAATGGGCATGCTGCTGGTGACGACCGTGGGCGGATCTTCCGGCCCGTTGTATGGTTCATTGCTGATGGCCATGGGCAAGGCCGCCGACAAGGCGCCGGAAAGTGCAGCGGAATTGGCAAAAATCTTTGCCGCCGGTATTGATTCCGTCAAGGCCCGGGGCAAAGCCGACGTGGGGCAAAAAACCATGTTGGATGTGTTGGTGCCGGTACTGGAGACCCTCCAGCAGGGGGGAGAAAACTTGATCGAGCGCGTCCTTCAAACGGCTGATGAAGCCTTGGAGAAAACCAAATCCATGCGCGCCACCAAGGGGCGGGCGGCTTCCTTGGGGGATCGTTCCATCGGTCATTGGGATCCGGGGGCCCGGGCTTCCCAATTGGCGATCAAGAAGATTTGTGAGGTTCTGGAGGGCCAGGCATGAAAAAGATTATCAATCAGCCTGAAAACGTGCTTAAGGAAGCCTTGGCCGGTTTTGCCCGCGCCCACAGTGACTTGATTGTTTATGACGAGGCTGGCAAATTTGTCCGGCGCAAGAATCCCCCCAAAGCCGGCAAAGTGGCGCTCGTCAGCGGCGGGGGCTCCGGTCACGAGCCCATGCACATCGGCTTTGTGGGTGAAGGGATGCTGGATGCTGCCTGCCCCGGGGAAGTGTTTACCTCGCCCACGCCGGATCAAATGATGGCTGCGGCCGAAGCGGTGGATGGCGGCGCCGGCGTGTTATATATTGTCAAAAATTATTCCGGGGATGTCATGAACTTCGAAATGGCGGCGGAGATGACTTCGGCGACTACGGAAACCGTTCTGATTACCGACGACGTGGCGGTGTTCGATTCCACTCACACCCATGGCCGCCGGGGCGTGGCGGGCACGGTGGTGGTGGAGAAGATAGTCGGCGCGGCGGCGGAAAGGGGCGATGATTTGGCCGCGTGCAAGGCGCTAGCGGAGAAAGTCAACGCCGCCACCGGGTCCATGGCCGTCGCCTTGTCCAGTTGCACCGTACCGGCGGCCGGCACACCGACTTTCAGCCTGGCTGAAAACGAATTCGAATTGGGGGTTGGCATTCACGGCGAACCGGGGCGGGAAAGGGTTCAGGCCATGTCCGCCAATGAAATCGCCAGCAAATTAATTGACGCCATCTGCCAGGACCTCAAGCCTCGGGCGGGCGAGCCCTTGTTGCTCTTATGCAATGGCCTGGGTGGCACACCTTTGATGGAGCTGTATATTTTATTCTATGCCGCCGCACAGGAACTGGAAACGCGGGGGTTAACCCTGAGCCGGTCCCTGGTGGGCAATTACTGTACATCGTTGGAAATGGCGGGCGCTTCCCTGACCCTCACCCGACTGGATGAAGAGACCAAAGCTCTCTGGGATGCGCCCATAGTAACGCCTAGCTTGCGTTGGGGGAAATGAATTAAACAACCTCGGCATAAGTCAGAAGATCAATAATTTGAAATCTGTCTGATTCTTGTTGGGGCACGGTCACGGCTGGCAAATAATCCAATCCCTTGCCGGTGCGGTTGCGGTATTCATTGAGCAGCCCCACCAGCACTTCCGCCACAATACGTCCACCAACCGGCCCCAGCTTATTACCGGAACCGATGGTCTGAGCCTCTTGCAGGCAATAGTACCACAGCGGGGTTTGTTTGAACCCCAAAGCTTTCAGTTCATCGCTGACTTCCAGTACGCTGCCTGACAATTTGCCATCTGCTTCCATTTTCCGGGCAATCGCTTGCCCCGATGGCAATCGGAAAGAAAGCCCCCGCCGCAGGTTGCGGGCCGCCAGGGAATCGCCTTCGATGCCGGTGATTCTCATGGGCATCGCCATCAGTGCATGGGGTAAGGCAGTGTCAATTTTCCGAGCCATTTGAGTATCGGCGCCGCCGTTTAATTCAAACAGGTATTTCCAGTCGATCTTGTGTTGTACCCGCCTAAAAGCACCCAATTGGAAAACGTCCACGTCCAGTTGATTATCGTTATAGTTATAACGGGCCCGGACCTGGCTATGGCCGTACCGATAGGCGGCAACCGCGAATTCAACGGGCATGCAGGGTTGGCGGCCCTGATCGATTTTGTAATAACAATTACCATGGATGCAAATATCTTCTAAAAGGTCATTGTCGATAATCCGTGGCAGAAAATCTTCCAGGATTACCCGGTGATAATAGTGAATGACGGTATCTCGAGCGTCTTCGAAACGATGTTCAGTTGCGGGCAGGGCGGCGAAAACATGATTATGAAATTCAATCATCCCCAGTTGCAGTTGGGAGATGAAAGGATTCTCGTCATTGCGCGGATCACCAATGACCGCGCGGCGGATATTGCCGCCGACATTGACCCGCAATAGATCGCGGAAAGGCGCGGCGCTATCCACATCCACTACCGGACGGGTAATCAACCTGCCGTCGGGTTTATAAAGATAAGGCGTGGCCTCCCGTCCTCCGGCATAGACACAATCCAGGTCCAAGCTAGGCGTGCGCATGTTGCGGATTGCGCCAGGAACGGCCAAGGAATCTAATTGGGAGACGGTATCCAGAGTAATGTCATGATCGACAAACTGGCCAAAAAAAGTAAAACCAGCAGGTACGTTACTGTCTCCGATAGGATCTGCGGCGTTTTGTTCGTCCATGGGGCCGTTGGTTTTGCCAAGTTCATTTAATAGGTGCCGGGGGCTGGTATCGGGAAGTACTTCAGGAGGTGTAAAGAGACGGCAAAAACGCCCTTCCACTTCAGCTATATCGCCTTTGTAACAGGTTCGATAGAGATCTTTAACGCTGGTGGGTGAACCGTGAAAACCTGTAGTCATGGGGCAGTCCTCCTGTGAAGGATATCGTTCAGTGGAGTATTGAGATGACTACTACCTTATCATCCGATTTTCATGCCTCACAATGTAATATTCACTTGTTTTGTTACATAGATTCAATTTCGTAAGATGGTTAAAGTTTTGTTGAATAGAGAGTGGGAGAGGAAGGCTGGGTTTGTTTGAGAGCGCCCATTGAATTACTCTAGTGTTTTCTGACAAATAAAGTTCAAGCAGCGCTTATGAACCGACCCCATTGGCTGATATCCGCGGCGGCATTTGTGATTATCCTGGCAGGGGTACAGGCGGCGGCTTCTTTGTTGACGCCCTTTTTGCTGTCCGTTTTTATCGCCATCATCGGTTGGCCGGTATTGGATTGGTTGCATCGGCGGGGATGGCCTTGGGGGGTGGCGATTACTGTCGTTGTGCTGGGGCTTTTGGTTATCATGATGTTGATGGGGGTGTTTGTCGGCAAGTCCATCGACAGTTTCATCGAAAATCTTCCTTCCTACCAAAACCGGCTGCGGGAAAACACGGCCGGATTGTTTGCCCATTTGCAGCGATACGGCTTCAATACTTCCTATGATGTGATCGAGCAATACACCGATCCGGGTAAAATCATGCAATTTGCCGGCAAAATGCTCACTGCCCTTGGCGGGGCTTTTACCAATACCGCTTTGATCCTCTTTTATGTCGCTTTTATATTTCTGGAAGCGGTGATTTTGCCGGACAAGCTTAAAATGGCGTTTGGCGATTCCCGCTTTGCCGCCCGGTTTGAAGATTTCTTCGTCAAGCTGCGCCGTTATCTTAATTTGAAAACCTTGATTAGCCTAGCAACTGGGGTTGCTGTCGCTCTTTGGTTAGTGATTGTCGGCGTGGATTATCCTGTCCTTTGGGGAGTTGTCGCCTTTGTGCTGAATTTCATTCCCAATATCGGTTCCTTCATAGCCGCTGTGCCGGCAATTCTTTTGGCGTTGGTGCAACTGGGCTTGGGGCCTGCCTTTTACACAGCGCTGGGCTATCTGGTCATCAACACTATTATTGGCGGGATTATCGATCCTCGGGTGGTGGGCAGTGGCTTGGGGTTGTCTACCTTGGTGGTCTTTCTTTCCCTGATGTTTTGGGGCTGGATTTTAGGGCCCGTGGGGATGTTCCTTTCGGTACCGATGACCATCATCGTCAAAATGTTCTTGGAAAGCCATCCGGAAACTAGGTGGATTGCGGTATTGCTGGGGTCAGGCAAAGAGATTTCTGCGATAGCTATGGAAAATGGTGTTAAAAACAATTCTTGAACTCGAGGCGTTTTATATCAACGTTTATGGAATTTCTTTTCCAGCGCTGTGCGCAGCAGATGATCCTTGAATTTGATCTTATCGGCGCTGAATTCAATCCCGTAACCTTGGTATTCATTTTCCGCAATTTCCCGCTTGACCCGGCCCATGATGGAAAAAACCTGGCCATCTTGAAACTGAAAATACAGCTTGAGCTTTTGTTTTTTGCGCAGCTCAATGGTAGTGGCGATAGCGGCGCCTACTGGGCTGATGTCAAGAACTAACCCTGGTTGGGGTGGGGTTTTGCGAGTAAATAAACCTTTAGGCCTGAACAGTACGCGGATATCCACGCGCTGAAAACGGGTGGCGCGCCTGCGTTCGGCCCCTTTATAATTGCGCCGTTGCCAGACCAAGCCATGGGTGACGGGGCAAAACATCGGAATCGGGTTGTCCGAAGCGATTTCCACTGACTCTACCTCGGAAGAAGCCGAGATATCGCTGTTGAGCTTATCTATGTCTTTATCCCGCTGTGTTGCCATATCAACTTTGCAAGGGTTTTTGCCTGGGAATTTTGGCTATGCTTAAAATAATTCAAAACCAACCACTGACTATATTCAATCATAAATGATTCCCCTTTGTCAGATTTCAGTGATATTTGACGCAATCATTTCCCATGTCACGGACTACTGGCAAGACAGCAACGTACAATGGAGGAACCCTTGGAACTACCAGCCATAGCTTATCTTACTCAGGTAAAAGCCAACCATTTCGAAGCCCGGCTTCTGGCGCAGGAAAATAAAACCCACACTGTCCAGGTAGATGGAGAAGAAATTCTAGTAGGACAGTTGGGTAGCTATGTTTTTATCCAGCAAAATTCGGTGCGGGTGCTGGCGATGGTCAATCAAAGCCGGGAAACGGAATCGGGGGTTTTACTCCATTTGATTCCGTTGGGGGAGTTGAATCAGGCAGGAGAATTCCAGCGCGGGGTCCGCCATTATCCCACGCCCGGCGCGGATGTTTACGCGGCCAGCAAGGCCTATATTCAGAATATTTTCGCTAAATTTAAAGCGTTCGATTTTTCCCTGGGGCAGATTTCCAACAGCGGTCAGCAGCGGGCCCATTTGAATCCCAGTACCCTGTGCGGGCGTAATTTCACCATTCTCGGGCAATCGGGTTCGGGGAAATCCTGGACAGTCGCCAGCGTGCTTCAGCAGGCGGTCCATGCCATGCCCAAGGCTCACATCATTTTGCTGGATCTTCACGGGGAATATTGTTGGAAGAATTCGGACGGGCAGCGGCAGGCCTCGTTTAAAGAAGGCACTTATCGTTATTTTGACGCCCGGGCTTTGGAGATTCCCTATTGGCTGATGACCTATGGGGAGTTGATTGACCTGTTGATTGACCGCTCTGACACCTCGGCGTCTGTGCAAACCGCGTTTTTGCGGGAGGCGCTCTACAGCCTGAAGAAGAAGGAAGCGGAAAAGCTGGATATCGGTTTTGTTTCCATTGATGCGCCCATTTATTTTTCGTTGGAAGAACTCTACAAGGAATTTAAAAACGCCAACGAACTCCGTACTGATTTTGGCAAGACCAAGGGGCCGTTGTTTGGCCAGTTTGATGAATTTTTGGTCAAGCTGCAAAGCCGGATGAGCGATGTCCGCTATGACTTTTTGCTGAAGCCCAAGCGGCGCAATACTTCCGAATCGCTGCCCAAATTGCTGCGGGATTTCGTCGGGCTGGGGGATCCCAAATGCCAGGTGACTATTATCGATTTGAGCGGCGTGCCGTTTGATGTGCGTCCGGCGGTTTCTTCCCAGATTGGACGGTTGGCGTTTGAATTCAACTATTGGAATCCCCGTAATCGGGAATTTCCACTGCTACTGGTGTGCGAAGAAGCCCACGCCTATATCCCCCGGGAGGGCAATACCCAGTATGAAGGAACCCGCCGCTCCATGGAGCGGATTGCCAAGGAAGGGCGTAAATACGGCGTCGGGCTGGGCGTGGTCAGCCAGCGCCCTCACGAGTTGTCGGAAACGGTGCTTTCCCAGTGTTCAACTTACATTTGTTTGCGCTTGACCAATCCTGACGATCAAGCCTACGTGCGCGATCTGGTGCCCGATGCAGAAAGCGATTTGGTGGATATTTTGCCCGCGCTTGGCCGTGGAGAAGCAATGGTTATGGGAGAAGCGGTACCGCTGCCGACACGGGTGCGTATTGATCAACCCGATCCTGCCCCGAACAGCCAGGATGTGGACTACCATGATGCCTGGCGCACCGGACCGGAAGATCTGAATGTGGAAGCCATTGCCGACCGTTGGCGGCGTCAGGGGAGATTTTGAGGTGACTTTAACCGGTACAAGATTAAATTACGGTCATCGGTCGTGAAGACTCGCTCCAGATTTCTTGGCGGCTGCTTTGGGGAAGAGGAGAAAGGCAATAGAAGCAACCATAAAGGTGGATTGGTTTTACCGGTGATCCGCCACGCGGCAATGCCACCGGGTACGTTTTGGGGTAAGTAACCGCTGCCGCCTTGCTGGGCCCAGGCTTGCACCGCGGCAATTTGCCCGTGGAAATTATCAGACCTTGGGAAAATTTTCAGTTCCAATGGCAGTTTCTTCCCCCCTAGCCGTTGGATTTCATCGAGCCGGGCCAAATCATCACTGTTGATTAGCATATAAAGCGGCTTCCCGGACGTCAGCCGGGAGAGTTCCAGTGCGGCCGTTTTTCTGTCCAGGGTCCATAGGTGGGCAAGTGTGACAAGGCGGTCTTCCGTAGCGTCAAATCCCCCGCTCAATCGTTGCCACAAAGATCGATCATTCCGGGCGAAGGCTTTTGCAGGGGGGTGTTTAACCCAAGTGGATCGGCCGCTGAGAAAATCGATCCTTTGGCCGTTATCCCACCAGGCGAGGATAAGGGCATTTTGTTCGGTATGTTCTCTCAAATAGGCACCCAGCCTTTGCCAATTTTGCCAGCGGCGGCTGGTTGGTTCAGGCAATAGAACCTGGTGGCGGTGACCGGTTTTATCGGCATAAAAAGCAACGGTGACTGTGAGCCGCCTGCCGGTTTCAGTTTGATGGAGCCGCCACTTTTCCAGGGATGTAGGGCGGTAAAACGCATTTAGGTCGGGCGGTAGGGTAATGGGGGTTTTCTTGATCTGCCAATTGGCTTGCCTTGGCCTCAGGGCGGAAACAATCAAAGCGGCGCCAACCAGCAGCATGGCGCCGCCTATAAGAGAGCGAAAAAACATCAAGGTTTGCGTTTGCGCCCGAGAATCATTAGTCCTCCGGCCACCAGAACCATTCCCAAAGGAAATTGCATTGGCTCCAAGGATAAATTCGCGGTATTGAGCAATTCCTTAAGTCCTGATGTTTGCTGCCGTGCTTGTTCCCGCAGGTGGGTATTTTCATCCATGATTTCGCTGTAATCGGCAAGCAGCGGCGACCACCCTTCGCTGTAGGTAAATCCACCGGGATTGGCGTGTACCAAGCCTTTATAAAGCTTGATTAAATCATGCTCCCACATATCCGCATAGACACGTTCCACATGGGAAGGATTGTTGCCTTTGGCCCAGAAAAGCTGAAAGAAACCGCCGGGTGCGTCTTTTACCGGCGCTGGCGGTGCGGGGCGGTTGGTTTTTTGCCCAACCAGCAAACCATCATCATAAAGGGCCTGAATGACTTTTTTGGCTTCTTGTTCCACTTTAAGTCCTTGCAGAATGCCTTGGTCGGCGGTTTCCAGATAGGTTTTGGCAAATCTGGGGGAATGGCATTGACTGCACGTGCCGATCCAGGCGGCCTTGCGCGCCTCAAACCAGGAATGGTTCAGATTATCGGCGATTTCCGGAGTAGGGTTGAATCCCCAGCGCACCTTTCGCACCAGATTGTGGGAGTATTCGCCTCGATATTCAAAGTGGCATAACTGGCAAGTGGGCGCGGTATAACCGCCCCGGGTGAAGGCTTCCTTCAAGGGGGCTTCGAAGTTCCATTGGGATTTGTGGGTTTGATAGACGGTGCCATGCTTGGAAAGCAGGTAGTTTTCAAATTCGTTGTGATCGACCCCGTTATGGCAGGTAGCGCAGGCTTCCGGCTGGCGGGCCTCGGCGGCGGAAAAACTGTGGCGGGTGTGACAGCCATCGCACTTGTTTTGCTGATAGTGGCACATGTCGCAGCCCTGGGCGATTTCCCGCTCCGCCATGCCCGCCCAGACCGCGGTTTCCACATTGGCTTTCCAATCCATGGCGTGGGACGGGTGTCCCTTGGGCCATTGATTCTGGGGCCAGGTTTGCGCTTTTTCCGATTCCGCCTGGGCGAATTGTTCTACATGACAAGTGCCGCAGGCGGTTCGATCCGGCAGTTTTAGATCTATATCATGGCGGATTTTTTGCTTACCCACGCCGCCGTGGCAGTCGATACAGTTGACTTCCTGCAAATGTTCGCCTTGCCGTAAAATTCCCTGGCTGACTAAATTGGTCTCCACTTGCGCCAGGATTTGTTTTTTATAGGCCCGCACATCGTTTTTTGAGAGGGTGCGAAGGCGCTTTAAGTTGGCGTGGGTGCTGTTTTTCCAGGCATGGACGAAACCGGGCGTGACGTTTTGATGGCATTCGACACACTGCTGCCGGGTGAATTCGCCTTTAACGCTGCCTGGTGGTTGATAAAAATCCTTGGGGTTCCAATAACGCTGGATGGGAATGGGTTGCCAGTGTTTCCCGTACTTGCCTTTACCGGGGTGGTCCTGGAGGTAGCGCTCTTTTAGACTCTCGAAGGATGGGGGTTCGGCTTGGCTGGATGCAACAAAACATAGCGCAAAAAGCAAGGTGAGAGACCAGATTACGGCCTTCATGACAACCTCCTCCCAAAAATCGTTATTATGGAGCATTCCTAGCATTGGTGGGCACCTCTAATCCAGGCATTGCGGGCAGAAGTCTTGCCACCTATCAATTTGCTTTTCCGGGGATTGGGAAGGGGTTGAACGTGTTTTGTACCCAAAATGGCTGGATAGATAACGAAAGTCTTTGGTTTGAAATACGAGAATCGGCAAACGATGATGTCGTGGTGGCTGTTGGCTTTGTGGAGGTGATTATGGAAGAGTCCGGTTGCGTTGCCAACCGGCGTGAATGTTTTGGTAAACTGCGGTTGTTTTTGGCGAGTGATGGCCCGGTCAAAAGCGCCAAAGTGATTTAGAACTCTTCCAAAAGTCGTTCCACGATGCTAATTGGGGTAGCTTTTTAGAAAACTTCACTATGAATTCAGCTCTGGTGCTGGGGTGTTTCTTCCGTGGGTGTTGGCGGCCTGGATGGCCGACATCAAGTCCTCAGGGAAGAGTTTACGACGTCCCACGGAAGAAACACCCCAGCACCTAAAGAAATCTTAAGCTCTGATGTTACGCACGATCATTCCGCACTATCCCCCCCCCCCCCCCCCCCCCCCGCAAGCGGTGGAGGGAGCAAGTGCGGATTATCTGACCCTGCCGTGCCGGCAAGGAAGGGGATGTGGGTTGTTCTCCGCCCAAGGACAGAAGCGGCGGAAAACCAAGCGTTGCTCCCCTCTCCCGGTGGGAGGGGGCCCGGGGGAGAAGGCATTCCGGGCAAGTGTGTAACATCAGTTAAGCTGCCAAATCCTTGTAGGTTATGTTAGAAAATAATGAATATGGCACAACAATTAGGGGAATGGCTTAACTTGATCAGCGCCTGGGTTTGGGGGCCTCCGACCTTGGCCATATTACTCGGGGTGGGTATTTATTTGACCCTGGGGTTGCGTTTCATCCCCTGGCGTCGGTTGGGAACGGCCTTCCTTTTATTATGGCGTGGCCGCCAAGGTAAGGGGGAGGGTGACATTACGCCTTTTCAAGCGTTGATGACGGCGCTGTCGGCAACCATTGGCACCGGCAATATTGCCGGCGTGGCTACCGCCATTGCCCTGGGAGGGCCGGGGGCGGTGTTGTGGATGTTGTTGACGGCTTTGTTCGGCATGGCCACCAAATACGCCGAGGCGGTGCTGGCGGTACGTTACCGGGAGGTGGATGAGCTCGGCAATTACGTCGGCGGCCCCATGTATTACATCCGCAATGGTTTGGGGCGGGGATGGCGGTGGCTGGGCGGGCTGTTTGCCTTGTTTGGCATGATCGCCGCCTTTGGCATCGGCAACATGGTCCAGGCCAATTCTGTGGCCGACGCGGTGGCATCGGTATGGCAGGTTCAAGAGCGTTGGACCGGTGTGGTCTTGATGGGGCTGACCGGCGCGGTAATTTTGGGCGGCATTCGCCGCATTGCCGAAGTGGCTTCCAAATTGGTGCCGCTGATGGCGCTGGCCTACTTCGGCGCGGCTTGTTTCATTATCGGGTTGAATTATGAGAAATTGCCAGCCGCGTTGCATTTGATTGTGACGTACACTTTTGAGCAATCCGCAGTGGCTGGCGGCATTGCCGGAGGCGCGGTGTGGATGGCTATCCGCTATGGGGTGGCACGGGGGATTTTCTCCAACGAAGCAGGGCTAGGCAGTGCTCCCATCGCCCATGCTGCCGCTCAGACCCAAGATCCAGTCAGGCAAGGGCTGGTGGCGATGCTGGGCACTTTTATCGATACCTTGATTGTCTGTTCCCTGACCGCGTTGGTTATTATCATGAGCGGGATTTGGGGCGATGGGGCTAACGGGGCTGAGCTTTCGACACTGGCTTTTGAGGCCGGCTTGCCCGGTTACGGTGCTTATATTGTCAGTGGCGGCTTGACGGTTTTTGCCTTTACTACCATTTTAGGCTGGAGCTATTATGGTGAGCGCTGCGCCGAGTATCTATTAGGCGTGCGGGTGATTTACCCTTATAGATTTTTGTGGCTGTTGGCCATTCCTTTGGGCGCCATGGGAAAGTTGAACCAAGTCTGGTTACTGGCGGACGTGATGAACGGGCTCATGGCGCTGCCCAATTTGATTGCGCTGTTGTTACTGAGCCCGGTGGTATTTCGTTTGACTCGGGAATATTTTCAATAGCGTCTTCCAGATGCCGGGGGATTGGCATCTGGAAGACTATAGATACCTTATCTTGTTATGTAATCACCGTGGGTCCTGGCCGGCCGCTGCGGGCTTTTACTTCACTCAATGATTCTGCCAATTCAATCAATTTTGCTAACGCTTGCTGGGTTTCCAGATTGTGTTTTTCCGGATTTGGCTCGAAGCGTTCGATATAGATTCTTAAAGTTGCACCTTCGGTGCCGGTGCCGGACAGGCGAAATACCAGCCGCGCTTCAGGCTCAAAGCCAATCCGCAATCCCTGGCCGGAGGTGACACTACCGTCCACGGGATCGGTGTAGCTGAATTCATCCGCCAGCACCACTTTATAATCGCCAAACTGGCGGCCGGGAAGGGATGTCAATTGTTGCCGCAGATGATCCATAATCCCTTCGGCGGCTCGGGTTTCAACGGCTTCATAATCGTGGCGGGAATAATAATGGCGACCAAAGCTGCGCCAATGTTCCTTGACAATATCAGCGACCGGTTGCTCTTTTTCCACCAGAATATTGAGCCAAAACAGGACGGCCCACAATCCGTCTTTTTCCCGGACGTGATTGGAACCGGTGCCAAAGCTTTCTTCGCCACATAAGGTTATTTTGCCGGCGTCGAGCAGATTGCCAAAGAATTTCCACCCAGTGGGCGTTTCATAACAGGGCAGGCCATATTCCTCCGCCACCCGATCTACCGCGCGGCTAGTAGGCATGGAGCGGGCGACGCCACTGAGTCCCTGGGCATAGCCCGGGGCTAGTTGGGCGTTGGCCGCCAGAAGCGCCAGGCTATCGCTGGGGGTTACAAAGAAACCCGCGCCCAAAATCATATTGCGATCACCATCACCATCAGAGGCAGCACCCAGGGTCGGGGCATTGGGGCCATTCATTTTGGCTACCAGTTCTTTGGCATAGGCCAGATTGGGATCGGGGTGGCCGCCACCAAAATCCTCCTTAGGGATTCCATTGATGACAGAGCCTTCAGGCGCGCCCAATTGCTCTTCCAGAATTCTTTTGGCATAGGGCCCGGTAATGGCGTGCATGGCGTCAAAGCAAATACTCACTTTGCCTGTGGTCAGGGCAGTGCGCATCTTGTCGAAGTCAAAAAGCTGCGCCATCAGCTCGGCATAGTCATCAACCGGGTCAACAATAGTGATTTGGGTATTGCCGATGCTAAGTTGTTGTTGCTGGTCCAGGTCAACGTCGTCTATGCAAGCGATTTTGTATTCGGTGATTTCTTTACTGCGCTGAAAGAAAGCTTCGGTGTAGCTTTCAGGGGCAGGACCGCCGTTGGCAATATTGTATTTGATGCCAAAGTCCCCCTCCGGTCCCCCTGGATTATGGCTAGCGGAAAGAATAATGCCTCCAAGCGCCTGGTTTTTGCGGATTAAGTGGGAAGCTGCCGGGGTGGAAAGAAGCCCGCTCTGGCCGATCAAAAGGGCGCCAAAATCATTGGCAACCGCCATTTTGATGATAGTTTGCAAGGCTTGTCGGTTAAAATATCGCCCGTCCCCGCCTAAAACCAGGGTTTTACCCGCATGGTCTGGCAGGCAATCGAAGATGGATTGCACGAAATTTTCCAGGTAGTTAGGCTGTTCGAGAAAGACCTTGGTTTTTTTTCGCAGGCCGGAGGTGCCAGGTTTTTGATCTGGATAAGGGATGGTTTGGCGCGTTTCGATTTTCATGGTCTAAATACCTGTATCGATTTTTTGTATATTATTTAAGAAAGCAATAAAAAACGTTTCTCAAGTTTATCATGGTGATCGGCGGGGGCGAATGATTGAAAAAAGCAAGTTCTGGGGGCTGATTCTGTGGCTGGGATTGAGCTGGGGGTGTTCGGCTGGCGCCGGTGAAGAAATTTGGCTTTTAGTGGATACCAAGGCACTGACTTTATACGTTAAGCAAGGGGAAAAGGATTTGGCGGTCTTTGAAAATATTGCCATCGGCCGCGGCGGAGTCACTCAGCAAAAGCGGCAGGGTGATAATAAAACCCCGCTGGGAGAATTTCATATCGGATGGGTCAAGGAGAATAGCCGCTATCATCGGTTTTTTGGCTTGAATTATCCCACCATTCCTTTTGTGAAATATGGGCAAAACGCAGGGCTGATTGATAATGAAACCTTCCGCTCTCTCCTCAAGGCAAATTTCGAGGAGGCTGTTCCTTCACAAAATACCCCTTTGGGTGGCTATATTGGCATCCATGGACTGGGGCGGGCGGATGCGCGGATTCATGGGCTGTTTAATTGGACCCGGGGTTGTATCGCTTTAACCAACGAGCAAATTGACCAACTTAGCCAATGGGTCGGAAAGGGGACCCGGGTAGTTATCCGTTAGAATTTGTTGGGATTTTTTGACTTATAAATACTATTTGTGTGATTATTACAACTTCTGTTGTGCCACTCATAAAAAGGATGGAGCCATGTTAAAAACAATTGTAAAAATTTCCACCGTTCTCGCTGTTGCAGGAGTTATCACTGGTTGCGCTTCTGCCCATAAGCATGAAGAAATGCATTCCAAGCTTTCCGCGCTGGAATCGCGCTTAAATAGCGTTGAGCAAACTTCTCAACAAGCCTTGGCGGAAGCCCGTGGTGCTCATGAGCATTTCCATAAGCTGGAACAGCAAACTGCTGAAAATGCCAGTCAGCTGGAAGCAATCAACGCCAAGCTGGACCGTTTGTTTCACAAATCCATGATGAAATAAAAGCTGAAAATATTAAATTTATAAATAAGCCCCTATACGGGGCTTATTTTTTGTCTTTTGAAATCCGGGCTATCAAGGGCTGAAACGGACTTTTGGAAATTTTGACCGGGATGCCTTGTTGTTCTTGCAAGGCTTTTTTTAAAGCCGCGCCATTGATTTGTATCGCAGGGGACGGGCCAAGTTTTTTTTCAATTAAAGCCAATGCGTGGTCCAGCATGGCTTCATAGGGCTTCGACTCTTCTTCCAGCGGCGGATGGACTTCGATAAAAAGCTCGCCGGCAAACCAGCCTACCTTGATAGGTTGGTTAACCAGGGTCACCGGCGTGCCTACTTTGATTTCAGGAAACAGTCTCTCAATATCCTCAGGGTACATGCGCACGCAACCGTGGGTTACCCGCATGCCGATACCATAGGGCTTGTTGGTGCTATGAATCAGATAACCAGGAATGCCCAAGCGCATGGCATAGCGGCCAAGGGGGTTGTCAGGTCCCGGTGGGACTACATCAGGTAAGGGATCACCCTCCGCGGCGTGTTCTTTTTTTATGGACGTCGGGGGACGCCAGCTGGGGTTTTTAACCTTGGCAACAACACGGGTGGTTCCCAGAGGGGTGGTCCAGTCCATTCGTCCAATGCTGACGGGATGGGTAACGACCAAACGGGGTTGTCCACGGCGGGGATTGGGATAGTAATACATGCGCATTTCCGGGATATTAAGGACAATGCCTTTGCGCGGCGCATCAGGAAGAATAAACCGGCTGGGAATAATGACTTTGGCGCCGGGTTTGGGCAGCCAGCGGTCAAGCTTGGGGTTGACCAGTAGAATCTCGTTTTGTCCTATGTCATAACGCCGGGCGATGTCGAGAAGGTCTTCCCCTTTTTGCACTTGGGTGGATTCAATTGTACCCACCAAGTCAACGTCAGCAGGCGGTAAAATAAAACTGTCAGCCAATAATAGAGGTGTAAAAAACAACCCTGCCAGCCAACAAAAAATTACTCGGCTCATTTTTGTCCTGGATTTCACCAAAATACTTTTCCTAACGATAGAATACCATTGAATCTTTTGTTGATTAATTTCAGGGAGACAAAATGAATCAAAATGAATTGGCTAAGGCTGTGCGCGCGGCTTTGGAATTAGATCCTTGGGTCAATCCTCATCGCGACCAGATTGAGGTGGAATGTTTGGGCAATGTGGCGATTTTAAAAGGGGAGGTAGCGGAAATTTCCGCCAAGCGCCGGGCCTATTATTGTGCTTTGGAGATAAAAGGCGTATCCGCTGTGGATGACCGGCTTTATGTTCGTCCAGCCGAAGCAATGGGGGACGAGGAAATTTTGGATCATTTGGCCAAGGCGCTCTATGGTGATCTGGTATTTCAACACTATGGCCTGGTGAGGGTGGATCACAAGGGGGACAAGGACGTTTGGCGTCAACTAGAGACTCAAGAAGGGGAATTTATACTGCACGTGGCCGATGGCAGGGTACATCTAGAGGGTAAGGTGAAATCTTTATGTGACCGGCGTTTGGCCGAAGTGTACGGGTGGTGGGTGCCTGGGAGCCGGAATGTCAAGAATGATCTATCGGTCATCCCACCCGAGGAAGACAGCGATGACCAGCTGCTGGAAGCTTTAAGGGTGGTGTTGGATGCGGATAGGTTTGTCGAGGCGGTAGAGGTCGCCTGCCTCTGCCAAAACTTCGAGGTTACTTTGAAGGGGGTGGTTCCTTTCCGGGAGCAGATCAAATTGGCGGAAAATGATTGTTGGTATACCGAAGGGGTAAAGAAGGTAGATAATCAACTGGATTTGCCCTGAATGAAAATTCAGGGTCCCTGGCTGCCTGGCAAACTGATCAAACGTTACAAACGTTTTCTTGCCGACGTTACGTTGGAAGACGGAACATCGGTTACCGCTCATACACCCAATACCGGCTCTTTAAAAGGGTGTTCCGTTCCAGGTTCTAAGGTTTGGCTGCGCGATACTCAAAACCCCGCGCGTAAATATCCTTATTCCTGGGAAATGGTCGAGCCAGAGCCCGGGGTGTGGGTAGGCATTAATACCGGGCTGAGTAATCAACTGGTTAGGGAAGGTATAGAAACAGGCGTGATTGAGCCTTTACAGGGATATTCGCAGATTTCCACGGAAGTGCGTTACGGTTGGGAAAAAAGCCGGATTGATTTGCTACTGGAAAGAGAAGGCCATCCGCCCTGTTATGTAGAGGTGAAAAATGTCACCTTGGTTGAAGGTGAGATCGCGCTATTTCCTGATGCCGTGACTGTTCGGGGCACCAAGCATTTAAGGGAGTTGATAGAAGTTGTCAATCAAGGCGGCCGGGGCGTGCTGGTGTTTTGTGTTCAGCGGAAAGATGGGCGGGAACTGCGTCCCGCCGATGAGATTGATCCTGTGTACGGCAAAACACTTCGACAAGCTATATCGGCAGGGGTGGAGGTGTATGCCTATCAAGCCGACCCAAAACCTGGAGAAATATGCCTGGATCGGACATTGCCGGTGGTTTGTCCTTAGAATTTATTTTATTGAGAGTGGCAACTACTTGGGTTTGATGGCGGCCATTCAGGCCACCAACGCCCAAGGAATGACACTTGAGCATCTTGAAGCCTCAAAAATTTTAGGTTTTAGGATTATCCTGCAACGATCAAAAGGCCTTATTCTTTCTCTTTACGGCGTTCTTCTGCCAGTTTTTTCTGGATTTGAGGTGGCAAAGGATCGTAGTGGCTAAAGGTCATGGTAAAGCTGCCTTCGCCGCCGGTAATGGATTTTAAAGTAGATTCATAGTCTTGCAATTCACTTAAAGGCGCCAAGGCATTGATTTCCACCCAGCCATTCGCGAGAGCGTTACTGCTATTGATTCGTCCCCGGCGGGAGGCGATATCACCGGTAATATCACCCATGCTGGCGTTAGGCGCGGTAATGATGATCTGCATAATGGGCTCTAAAATGATTGCCTGGGCCTTTTCCACTGCATCGAAAAAGGCCTTTTTGCCAGCGGCAACGAAAGCGACTTCCTTGGAGTCGACGGGGTGGTGTTTGCCATCGTAAACAATTACCCGGATATCCTGCATCGGGAATTGCGCCACAAACCCTTCCGCCATGGCTTGACGCACCCCTTTCTCCACTGCCGGAATAAATTGCGAGGGGATGGCGCCGCCTACCACTTGGTTGACGAATTCAAAACCCGCGCCCCGAGGCAAGGGCTCAATTTTCAGAAAAACTTCGCCAAATTGGCCCGCGCCGCCGGTTTGTTTTTTGTGGCGGTGGTGGCCTTCCGCGGGGCGGGAAATGGTTTCCCGGTAGGGGATACTGGGGGGATGAGTTTCAACTTCCAGGTTGAACCGGCTTTTCATCCGTTCCAGCAGCACCCTCAAATGAAGCCCTCCCAAGCCCCACAGCACGGTTTCGTTAGCTTCCGGGTCGTGCTCCACTTTGGCGCTGGGGTCCTCGGCCACCAGCTTGTGCAGGGCATCCGAGAGTTTTTGTTCGTCACCACGACGGACCGGCTGCACGGCGACGCCGACCATGGGGGTAGGTAATTGGATGGGTTCCAGGTGAAAGAAGTCTTCATCGTGGGAATCATGAAGCACGGCGTCGTAATGAATGGCTTCCACTTTGGCGACCGCGCAAAGATCCCCAGGGACGCCCCGGTCTATTTCAAATTGCTGCTTGCCTTGGAGTTGATAAAGATGACTGACCTTGAATGGTTTGCGGCCATCCCCGATAAACAATTGGCTATCCTTGCCAATCGAGCCTTGATGCACTCTAAAAATGCCCAATTTGCCAATAAAGGGATCCACATTGATTTTAAATACATGGGCGATAGCATGGGCATCGATCTCCGGGGAAACTGTCACAGGTTCTGCCTGCTCCCCCTCTCCCTTATAAAATTGGGGGGGGTTGCCTTCCTTGGGGTTGGGCATGAGTTTGGCCATGACTTGGAGCAATTGCTCTATGCCCGCGCCGGTCCTGGCGGAAACAAAGCACACCGGAATTAGATGGCTTTCTCTGAGTGCTTTTTCGAAGGGGTCGTGGAGCTGTTCCGGTTGCAGTTCCTGGCCTTGTTCCAAGTAGATTTCCATCAGGGCCTCATCCACTTCCACCACCTGATCCACTAAATCGGAGTGGGCTTGTTCCACCGATGAAAAATCTGTAGGTTTACCGTCAGGTTGGAAAAAACAATCCACCACGGATTTGCCTTGATCGGCAGGCAGATTCAAGGGCAGGCATTCGTTGCCAAAAGCTTCTTGCAGCGCTTGTAATATGCCGTTGGGGTCGGCTTCTGGGGAATCGATTTTATTAATAATGATCAACCGGCAGAGTTTTCTTTGGGCTGCCACTTCCATGAGTTTTTGATCGAGCGTGCTGGATCCGGTAACGGCGTCCACGACTAAAGCCACGGTGTCTACGGCGGGTAAGACGCTTAAAGTTCGCCCTAAGAAATCAGGAAAACCTGGCGTGTCAAGCAAATTTATCCGCGTATTTAAATGATTAAGAAAGTAAAGTGAAGGCTCCAGGGAATGCCCTAGTTGTTTTTCTAAAGGATCAAAATCGCAGACTCGACTGCCGTTGGATCCTTTTTGTGGAATCATTCCGCTGGCGGCGAGCAGGGTTTCAATCAGTTCTGTCTTGCCACTACCAGCGTGGCCGATGAAGGCAATATTGCGTATGTCTTCGGTAGAATAATCGGACATGGGATCTCTCCTAAGCTTGAGGCGGTATGATAAAGTACATCGCAAAAAGCTGAAGTTGGCAAGGGTTGGTGTTGATGGACAGATCCAACCCTTTGGTGACTGGTTTTTCTTTAGGAAAACGCTGAATCAGACAGTATTTCCTCGATTTGGAGATTACGCCAAGCGCTTCAATTTTTTTTCACTTAACCTCAATAAAAATAGGAAATTCGAACTATTGTTGGTTATATACCGTCTTTTAAATAAGGCAGAAGGGTACGGGGGATTGCGCAAAGAAATGAGGTGGTAATGGCCATTTTGATAGTGGATGATGATAGCCATTTGGGTAAATTATTAGGTTTGCGGCTTCAAGCAGAGGGATATGAAACCCTTTCCGTTCATACGGCTAACCAGGCTTTTGAATGTTTGGGCATTGATGGTGGAGCCCCCGGGTCTAATATCGACTTAGTGATTTTGGATATTTTTTTACCGGATTCATCGGGTATTGAAACCTGCAGAAAGATAAAAGAAGCCTCTAACACCCACGATATCCCCGTGATTATGATTACCGGCAGCACTGAAGAAGAACATCTTAAGGAAGCATTCGAAGCCGGTGCCATGGATTATATTGAAAAGCCCTTCAAAGGCGTGGAGGTGATTGCCCGGATCCGGTCTGCTTTGAGGCTCAAGAAAGAAATCGAGCAGCGCAAGCGTCAGACTCAAAAATTGATGCAGGCTACCAGAGAACTGAAGGAGGCCAATCAGCGGCTGCGGTTAATGTCCTTTCACGATGCCTTAACCGGCCTTCACAATCGCCGTTATTTTGATGAATTTCTGGAAAAGGAATTTGCTAGGGCAAAACGTAATCAGAGGCCGATTGCCATGATTATGATTGATATTGATTACTTCAAGCCCTACAACGACTATTTTGGTCATCAAGCCGGGGATGAATGCCTAAAACAAATTGCCGCTGCATTCGCCAAGGTGGTGCATCGATCCCACGATCTTGTGGCCCGTTATGGCGGGGAGGAATTTGCTGTGGTGCTGCCCGAGACCGATCAATCCGGCGTGATGGCAGTCGCGCAGGTACTGCGCCAAAGCGTCCTCGATTTGCAAATTGAGCATCCTGATTCCCCTTTTGGGGTGGTTACGATTAGTGAAGGCGCGGTGGCCCAGGTTCCCAGGTTAGAAGATACGGTGGAGCAACTCATCAAAGCGGCGGATGCCGCCATGTACCGGGCCAAAAAATCTGGCCGCAACCAGATTACTGCCGCGAAGTAAGGGGCTCGCCGGCAAACTCGATGCCTGCCCAACCGTGGCGCATGAATTGGCGGATATTTTGGTGATCGCTGCCTTCCGGATGCTCCAATACATGCCTGTAATGTTCGCCAAATAACGCCAAGGTCTGATTTTCATCCAGGCCTAAATGCCGGGCAAACGCAAAGATTTTGCAAGAGCCTTCATTGGCGCCCGCGTCATTGAAAACACGCTCATTCCCCAGCCCGTTGGCAAAAGCGGTGGGGTTGTAGTGAAAATGGCGTTCAATGACGGCCATGGTATCGGCAAATTGAATGGGTTCGTTTTGGGTAAGTTTGTCGAGGAGAGATTGAATATCCATGGGTTTTTCAGCGGATAAGTTGGGCCAGGGATTTGAATTTTGGGTGGCTGGCGTCTCTGAGCCATTCAAATAACACCGATTCGCCGCAAGTAACCACCGCCCCTGCCTGGCGCATGCGTTCCAAGGCATAGATTTTATGTTCCGGATTGCGGGAACAAACAGCGTCTTCCACGACAAAGACTTGATATCCCTGATGAAGGAAGTCAAATGCCGTCTGCAACACGCAAACATGCGTCTCTTGTCCTGTAACAATCACTTGCGAGCACCGGGAGTCTGCCAATACGCTCTTAAACCCTTCCGCGCAAAAACAGGAAAAGCCGGTTTTAGGGAGAGGCGAGGTGTTTTGGGGCAGAAAGCCGAGCAACTCCGGGGTCGTAGTCCCCAGTCCTTGAGGGTATTGTTCGGTTAAAATCATGGGAATATCCAGTTCTGATGCCGCTTGCAGCAACATCGCGGTATTGCCTATCATCGATTCCCGCTCTTCTTCCGGCATGGCTTCAGCCAAGCAGGGCTGAATATCAATGACTACCAATAAACTATCGGCAGCAGAACATAAAACGGGGTCAACGGCCATAAATCTTCCTCTTGGGATAAAATGAATTACTGAGGTTACGCACTTGCCCGGAATGCCCCCTCCCCCGGCCCCTCTCCCACAGGGAGAGGGGAGTCAATGCTTGGTTATCGCCTCTCCCATCGTGGTAGATGAAGGCCGGAGAACAGCCTACATTCCCTCCCTTGCCGGCACGGCAGTCAGGGAATCCGTCCTTGCCCCCTCCCCCGCTTGCGGGGGAGGGGGACGATAATGGGGAATGATCGTGCGTAACATCAGTGAATTAGTTTAACATGTTGGATAAAGGTCCCCAGACGGCCTCCAGCAGTTGCGCTTGAGCCTTGACGTTGGGATGAATGCCGTCAGCCTGCATTAAACTGGCATCCATGGCCACGCCATCGAGGAAAAAAGGAATCAACCTAACCCCATATCTTTTCGCCAGTTTTGCATAAACAGATTCAAACAGTTGCGCAAATTGAGGGCCGTAATTGGTGGGCATCTTCATGCCCAGCAACAATACTTTGGCGCCGCCTTGCCGTGCCGTCTCAATCATGGCTGCCAGATTCTGTTCCATTTGTTTTGGCGCGATGCCGCGCAGACCGTCATTACCCCCCAACTCCACGATGACAATATCCGGGTGGTGGCGTTTTAAAAGCCCGGGAAGCCGATACCTTCCCCCGGCAGTGGTTTCCCCGCTGATGCTGGCATTGACAACCTGGATGTCTTTATGCTCTTTTTTAAGCCGTTGTTCCAGCAAGGCAACCCAGCCTTGATCGATAGGGATGCCGTAACCCGCGCTTAAACTATCGCCCAAGACTAAAATGGTGGCCGAATACACTGACTGCGGCAAACCGATGAACAGAATGAACAAGAGCCAAGCTTTAACCATGCAACAAGCCTCAATTCGTGAGATGGCCAAGGCAGAAAACACTGCCCAAGCCATGATTCAAACCCATCATCTTGGAAAATCGGTCCCTACCTTGGAGGGCCGACTGGATATTTTAACGGATGTCAACCTGACAATTCATGCTGGCGAAACCGTCGCTGTCGTGGGCGTCTCTGGTTCCGGGAAGTCCACATTGCTGAGCTTGCTGGCGGGTTTGGACTTGCCAACCTCTGGTAGTGTACTCATTAATGGCGTTTCCTTGACTGATTTGGACGAAGACGGCCGCGCCCAACTACGGGGGCAAATGGTGGGTTTTGTTTTTCAGTCGTTTCAATTACTGCCCAGCTTGACGGCCCTTGAAAATGTCATGTTGCCTCTGGAATTGAAAGGCGAGACGAAAGCGGAGGCCATGGCCCGGGAATTTCTGCAACGGGTAGAACTCAGTCACCGGTTGGAGCACTATCCCCGGCAATTGTCGGGTGGAGAACAACAGCGAGTCGCCCTTGCCCGGGCCTTTGTCACCATGCCCAAAATCCTGTTTGCCGACGAGCCTACCGGCAATCTGGATCGGCGTACTGGCGGCCATATCATCGATCTATTGTTTGAATTGAACCGCGCTCAGGCCACGACGCTGGTATTGGTGACCCATGACGAGGCGTTGTCCCAACGCTGTGAGAAAACCCTGTTATTGGAAGCGGGAAAAATCAAGGTGCAGCGATGAAAACCGGATTCTCGATGGCCTGGCGCCTGTTGCGCAGAGATTGGCGGGCGGGAGAGCTGAGTATCTTGGTATTGGCATTGATCATTGCGGTTGTCAGTACCACTGCCATCGTATTGGTGGCCAATCGGTTGACTCGCACCATGACGCAACAAGCGGCGGATTTTCTGGCGGCGGATATGGTGGTTACCAGCCATTCGCCTCTTCCCAAAGTCTGGTTGGAGCGGGCCCGGTCAATGGGGCTTGCCACCGGCGAAAAAATTGAATTTACCAGCGTCGTGGTAGAGCAAGATCAATTGCTGTTGGTGGGGGTGAAAGCAGTTTCCGAAAACTATCCGCTACGGGGTTTTTTGAAAACCACGACAACCGATCTGGCCCAAGAGACAGTCACCCGTCAGCCCCCGCCTCCTGGCCATGTTTGGGTGGAAAGCCGGGTTTTGGCGCAATTGGGGCTGCGCTTGGGCGATACCTTGCAGGTAGGCAAGGTATCTCTGGCGATTGACCGGATTATTACTTATGAGCCTGACACCCGCACCAATTTTTATAGTCTGGCGCCCCGGGTGTTAATGCGAATTGAAGATTTGCCTGCTGCGGGAATTTTGGCCCCGGGCAGCCGGGCACATTACAACTTTCTGTTTGCGGGCGGTCAGCGGCAATTAGAGCCTTTCAAACGCTGGCTGAAGCCAAAACTGCAAAGCAATCAGCGGTTGCTGGATATCCGGGTGGACCGGCCGGATGTCGGGCGGGCGGTTAGCCGGGCAGAGCGCTACCTTGGGCTCACCAGTATCATGGTGGTACTAATTGCCGGGGTGGCCGTGGCGATGGCGGCGCGTCGTTACAGCGAGCGCCATTTCGATGCCACTGCCGTCATGAAATGCATGGGAGCGCGGCAAGGAGAAATTTTGCGTTTGTATGTGCTGCAATTTTTGGTGCTGGGCATCATCGCCTGTGCGATGGGTACTTTTATCGGCTGGGCGGTACAGGAGACGCTGCTTTATTTTTTACGGAATTTATTGCCCGAACATCTCGCCCAACCGGACTGGTTCGCCTATAGCTTTGGTCCGGTCACCGGCCTGCTGATGCTGTTGGGTTTTGCTTTGCCGCCGCTGCTGCGCTTAAAGAGGGTGCCGCCATTATTGGTATTGCGCCGGGAATTGAGCCCCCCGCCCATCAGTGCGTGGCTGGTTTATGGTCTGGCTGTGATGGTGGTGACGCTTTTGTTATGGCGTTTTACCAAAGATTATGAATTAAGCTTTCTTATTTTGGGGGGCGGAATTGGTGGGTTGTTGGTTCTCGCGGCATTGGTTTATGGGTTGTTGCTTGTCAGTCAGGTTGCCATCAAACGAACGAGCCTGGCCTGGCGTTTGGGTCTCCGGAACCTGAGCCGGCACCGGCAAGCCACTATCGGGCAGGTTCTGGCTTTTTGCGTGACTTTGGCGGCGATGGCTGTGAGTTTGCTGGTACGAACCGATTTGGTGGAGACTTGGCAAAGTCAGTTGCCAGACAATGCCCCCAACCACTTTGTGCTGAATATTTTCCCCCATGAATTGGAATCGTTTAAAAACTTTTTGATCAATGATTTGGGCGCTCAAAGCAGTGAATTCTTTCCCATTGTTCGGGGCCGTTTGATTGAAGTCAACGGCATGGATGTCCATCGTCTGGCGCGCAAGGATAGTGAAGGGGAAATGGCGATCAATCGGGACTTAAGCCTGACCTGGGCAACGCAATTGCCGGGCGATAATCGTCTGGTTTCCGGTCAATGGTGGCGAAATCACCTCGAAGAGCGGCAAGTGTCAGTCGAGTTGGATTTAGCTAAAAGCCTGGGAATTCATGTGGGTGATCGTTTGAGTTTTCTGGTGGAAGGCAGGCGGATAGATGCTCGCGCAACCAGCTTACGTACCGTGCAGTGGGATTCCATGACCCCTAATTTCTATATGATCTTCGCGCCAGGAAGTCTAGAGGGTTTTGCCGCTACCTATATGACCAGCTTTTATCTTCCGGTGACGGAAAAAGCCAGGCTCAGCCAATTAATCAAACGTTTCCCCAACGTGACCCTGGTGGAGGTGGAAATGATTTTGAAGCGCTTCCGGATGATTTTGCGCCAGGTCAATTTTGCTGTGGAATACGTGCTCTCCTTTGCCTTACTGGCAGGGATAACCGTGTTGATGGCGGCCGTGAGAAGCTCCATTGACGAGCGAATCTATCAGGGGGCATTGTTGAAAGCGCTTGGCGCTAGAAAGCGGTTATTACAAGTCAGCCTGTGGGTTGAATTTCTTGGGCTGGGTGCGTTGGCGGGGACATTAGCAGTGTGTCTGACTGAAATTGTGATATGGGTTGTGTATGCCAGGGTTTTTCGGATGGCATACCAGCTTCATCCATTTCTATGGTTGATATTACCTGTCACTGGGGCCTTGCTGACAGGGATAGCAGGCTATTGGAGCACCCGCAAGGTGTTTCGGCAAAGTCCGGTACGGGTTTTCCGGGAGATATAAAAAAAGGTATGGGCCATTCAACCCATACCTTTTCTCTGTGAGGGTTTTGAAAGTCTTACTCGGCTTTCAAGTTAACAATGGATGTCCAGCCGGATTTGCCCGCGCAGTCTCCTTCCAGGGGCTCGACTTTAACGTATTGAATATAGTTGACCACAGTCTGCTCGGTGACCTTCGCTTTAGTGCCGGAATCCACAACGCACACTTGCTCTTGTTCTCGGATTTTAGGATCTGTAGCGCCTAAACGTCCCGGCGCAGAGAATAAAAGCACGTCCCCACCGCCCGTTACATTGGGATTAACCAAGGTGTAGGTTTTGCCGATTTGAATAGTCGGCACCGGTGCTTTGGTGCCACCGCCACCCCCAAGGAAGAATGATCCGAAGAGCAATAAAACAATTGCGGCAATGCCGCCATAAAATAGCTTTGGGTTCTTTTCCTTTAAAGAAAGGACAGTGGCCGCAATTCCTGATGCGGCTTCCTTCGCTTCTTCCGTGACATCTTCAGCGAGCTCTTCGACCTTTTCCGCGGCTTCACCTGCAACTTCTTTGGCTTTTTCTACGGCTTCTTCGACTTTTTCGGTAACCCCACTTTCTTCTGTGGATTGATCCTTTTCATTTTCATTTGCCATTTTCTACCTCCTCTTGACTTCAGCCTGACAGGCTGATTGATCTTAACATTGTAAATACCAAGCGATTATACTAATGACGCCTCTGAATAATAAAGAGAGATAAGGCTTTCAGCAAATCGGCTTGCCCTTCCAAAGGTTCTAGTGCCGCTAAAGCGGCTTCGTGCATTTCCCTGGCTTTTTGTTTGGCGCCTTCAAGGCCAAGCAATCCAGGGTAGGTGGGCTTGTTTTGAGCCCTATCTTTACCTTGGGTTTTTCCCAAGGTGGCAGTGTCACTTTCTTCGTCCAGAATATCGTCCTGAATCTGGAAAGCCAGGCCGATACATTTGGCATAATGATCCAGCCCCTCCGCAATTTCCGGTGCGACACCAGACTTGGCCAAGGTTGCCAGACGGACACTGGCACGAATCAGGGCCCCGGTTTTATGGATATGCATCATCTCCAGGGCCGGCAAGTCCAGCTTTAGCCCCACGGAAGCCAGGTCTATTGCCTGTCCGCCCACCATGCCCGTTGAGCCACTGGCAGTGGCCAAAGTATCAACCATGGCAATACGGGCATCGGCGGAAACGTCCATGCTCGGATCCCCTGCCAGTACATGGAATGCTAACGCTTGCAAGGCGTCGCCTGCGAGAATGGCGGTGGCTTCATCAAATTGAATATGGCAAGTGGGCTTTCCGCGCCGTAGCTCATCATCATCCATGGCTGGTAAATCATCGTGAATGAGAGAATAAACGTGAATAAATTCCACCGCGCAGGCAGGGCCATTTAATTGTTCTGGGGGAATGCCCAGTGCTTCCCCTGTGGCATAGGTCAAAATCGGCCGCAGCCTTTTGCCACCGTTGAGCACACTGTAGCGCATGGCTTGATGCAGGCGGGACGGGAGCTTGTCTGCCGGGGGTAAACGTTGATCCAGCGCCGATTCGACTCGTTGCTGGCAGGATGCCATAAATGCTTTCAATTGATTTTCAGCGCTCATTATCACTATGGAATGGTTTGAGTTGGGAATCACCATTGGCCTGGGTCAAGATTTGAACTTTTTGTTCCGCTTCTTGCAAGGCGTTCTGGCAGGCACTGGCCAATTGTACCCCTTTCTCGAAGAGCTTCAGGGATTCTTCTAGGCTGACATCGCCTTGTTCCAGGCGGGTGACAATCTTTTCCAGTTCTTTCAGTTGGGTTTCAAAACTGACTTTGCGTTTGGCCATAGCTATTTAGGTGCGAAAAGCCGTTACGATAAGGTTTTTGGCATAATGTGTCAAAAAACCCGGCAGTTATTTCAAATGTGAGCAGAAAGCAGCTATTAGAAGTTCTCCAAATCCGGCCCTGGACACTTTGGGAATTGGCCCAACAATTCGGGTGCACCCCCAAAGAGGTGGCTGAAGATTTACAGCATCTTCGCCTTTCCCTGGTGCATCAAAACCTTTGTTTGCAGATTGAGCCTGCAAGATGCCGCCATTGTGGCTTTGTATTCGGTAAAGAAAAAATAAAAAAGCCAGGGAAGTGCCCCAAGTGCAAGCGATCCTGGATTTTAGAGCCCAAATTTTGGGTAGAGCCGTGTGACTGACAAAATCATTCATGACAAGGTTACCATCGGCCAGGTTTTCGCACTCGCTTGGCCGGCGGCGGTTTCCGTCCTGCTTAATAACGCTTTTAAGGTTATCGATCAATTTTCTGTCCAGTGGATCGGTGTGGCTGCGCAAGCGGCAGTGGGGGCTTGCACCTTTGTTTTGATTGCTTTTTATGCCATTTACAGTATTACTGCGGCAGGCGCCGGGCCCTTGGTTGCGCGCGCCACTGGTGCACGGGATGATCAATGGCGACGGCGGGTGGTGGGTAATGGTTTGTTTGGCGCAATTGCCATTGGCAGTGTGGTTTTGTTGATTTCAGGTTTAGGCGCTGACCGGATTGCTGCTTTGCTCAATCTTGCCCCTCAAGCCCGGCAAGAGGCGGCGGAATATCTGCGTTGGCTTGCAATTGCAGGATTTCCCCTTGCCCTGGCGCCGTTATTGGACGGCATTTTCATTGCCATGGGGCATGTCCGTAAGGTCATGGTTCTGCAGATTATGGCCACGTTGCTCAATCTGGCGTTAAATCCTTTATTCATCTACCACTGGGGCATGGGAATCGGGGGCGCTGCCGTTGCTACCGGGATCAGCCGGGGGGTGTCGGTGGCGCTAGGTTTTTGGTGGCTGCAAAAACACATCCAGCTCCGGCTGGTGCAGAGCATGGATGTCAGCGATTCTTCGGTG